>NZ_JBGMEG010000007.1:0-73315 GCF_046365465.1 Anaerococcus groningensis
TAACACTTTGACCATCACTTCATGCGATATGATGGTGTTATAGGGTATTATTCTCCGTTTCCAGAGGCTATCCCCTTGTGTAAGGCAGGTTACTCACGCGTTACTCACCCGTCCGCCACTAATCCACTTAAGGTCATTCCGAAGAAATCTTTTAAGTTTCATCGTTCGACTTGCATGTGTTATGCACGCCGCCAGCGTTAATCCTGAGCCAGGATCAAACTCTCATGAAAAATATTTATACTACTATATTGATTAATAGTAGTTTTAAGTTTAGTTCATAAAAGCTTTTTGATTCAAGCTCTTTTCATTTACACTGATCTAAA
The DNA here is from genome assembly GCF_046365465.1 of Anaerococcus groningensis. Classification (NCBI taxonomy): domain Bacteria; kingdom Bacillati; phylum Bacillota; class Tissierellia; order Tissierellales; family Peptoniphilaceae; genus Anaerococcus; species Anaerococcus groningensis. The sequence continues at coordinate 324 of NZ_JBGMEG010000007.1, forward strand.
ATCAATGCGTGATTTATTTTATCCTGTTCTTTATATTAAGAACAAAATCATTGTTTTAAGGTTACTCAAATTAATTGAATAAGTTTAATTTCTATTTATTTGTAGATAAGTTTTAACTTATCTGGTTCATATTGTCATTTCTCAACGACAATATATATAATACCACGTTTAAAAATGTTTGTCAAATGTTTTTTCAAATATTTTTAATTTTTCGTTATAAATTGCTTTTATAACTAGTGCGGTATTTTTATATATTACACCATCTTAAAATGATTGTCAAATTTATTTTCCAATCACTTCTTAAGTGGTGATACTAATAATACTAGGAATTTTTAATTATGTCAAGTTTTTTTCTAAATTTATACCCCTCTATAAGTTCCTTCTATGTATAGGCACAAAAAACTGACCTAGTATTTTCTAGCTAGGTCAGTCCTAATATAAGAAAACTAATATTTTATCTTAAACACTCATTAATTACACTTCCGCTCATATTTTTTATTTCTAAATCGTAAATTTTATTAATTGTTGGAGCTATATCTACGATTTTTTCATTTTCTATAGTCTTGCTTTCTTTGAAGGCAGGACCTTTAAATATTGCTATGGCTAGATTTTTTTCTTTGTTTGGTAAAAATCCGTGGTTACCTCGTGGTCCTGGTTCTTTATCTCTACTTTCTACAAAGTCTCTTGCATCTGCGTCAAATACATAACCTTCCTTAGCCTCAATCCATAACTTAGCACGGTCACTTGATTTTAAATCACTAATCTCTTCGGTGGTAAATATTTGATCTATTCCTTCTATGTTTAAACTTTCAATCTTCTCTTTGATTTCTTTTACAAGTTTAGGATTATCCTCTTTTGTATATAGAGCTGTGGATCCTCCGCATGTTAAGAAATATGCTTGCCAGTTTTCTTTTACAGTACCATCTTCATTTACATTAACTAAATCCATATCTGCCAAAACTTTGTTTAGTCTAATAGGATAAGCTGTATCTATTTGAGAATGGTCGCTTAAAAGCATGATATTTATTTCATCAAGATTTTTAACTTTTGAAATTTTTTCAAACATACGTTTAAGTCTATCATCTAATTCTTTTATAGCATCTGTTATTGCAAAGTGGGTAGAACCATACACATGCTTTTGATGGTCTACATCTATTAGATGAAGGAAGGTAATGTCTGGTTGATGTTTTTCAAATGTGTAAGCTGTAGCATTTGCCATCCACTCATCTTTTTTCTTTTGACTATCGCAACTATTAAATGGACCAAAAACAGATTGGAGCTCTTCTATATATTCTCCACTACCGTTTTCCTTTAAGTGGTCTATATAGGTTCCTACTGGATTTGGAGAAACTTCTGGAACATTAAACTCAATATCTGCTTTTGCAGAAACTGGCCATGAAAAGGCAGCTATTTTTAATCCCTTTTTGTGGGCATTTTTAAATATTGTATCTCCAGAAATGTAATCATGGTCCCAATACCAATCCATTGCTTTTTTCTCAGGCTGAACAAGTAAGTTATTATCAACTCCATGCTCTATTGGATACCTACCTGTGACTATAGATGAGTGGATAGCATAGGTTAGGGTTGGATATACTGATTCTAACCTTCTTATCCATGTACCCTTTTCTATCATCTTTGATAAAAATGGTAACTTTGTATAAATTTCTTCATCACAGTAACCAAGAGCATCTAAGGATACTACTATAAGTGGTGTTTTATTCATAATATCTCCTATTTAATTCCGCTATAGGTAAAGGCTTTGATTATCTCTCTTTGGGCAAAGATATAAATAATGACAATTGGCAAAATTAAAATAACATTTCCTGCCATAACAGTATTCCAATGAATACCATCTAATGTTGACTTAAGCATGGAAACTCCTAAAGGTAGGGTTCTTACATCATCATTGCTTGTCATAACTAAAGGCCAAAAGTAATCATTCCATGTACCAATAAAGTTTAAAAGGGCAATGGTTATTACCGTACCACGAGCTTGTGGTAGCATAATTTTAAATATTATCTTCCAAGTTGGTGTATTATCTAGGACGGCTGCTTCTATAATCTCATCTGGAACTTGCATAAATCTCTGACGTAGCAAGAAAATTCCAAAGGCTGAACTTGCCCATGGCAATATAAGGGACCAGTAGGTATTAATTAAGTTTGCTTTAGAAAACATAAGGTATACTGGCAAAAATATTAACTGAGCAGGGATCATCATAGTTACAAGTATCAGTGAAAATAATATATTTTTGCCCTTAAAGTCCATCTTAGCAAAGGCGTAGCTTGCTGGGATGATGGTTAATAATTGTAGGGCTACTACTGATAAAGTTACAATAATTGAGTTTTTAGTATAGTGTAAAAATGGTCCTGAGTTCCAGGCATCTACATAGTTTTGTGGCACCCAAGTTTCTGGTAAGAAAGTTGGGGGCAATCTTAAAGCTTCTGCAAGGGGCTTAAAGGAGGTAAAAACCATCCATAAAAACGGTCCTAGGAAAATAACTGAAACTATTATCAAAGCGATAATTCTTAATATTTTTCTTAAAATACTTTCTTCTCTCATATCTTCTCCTTAGTTGTAATACACTTTTTTAGACATTAGTTTAAAGTAAATGAAAGTAAGGATGGCTATTACAACAAATAAGATTACTCCTGCTGCTGAAGAAAGACCCATATTAAAGAACTTAAATCCAGTTTCATATATATAGTAAACCAAAGTATTTGAAGCATTCATCGGACCACCTTGAGTCATTATGCTAATTGTTTCAAAAACTTTAAAGCTTGCTATAATACTTGTTATGCCTATAAAAAATACTGTTGGAGAAAGCATAGGTAGAGTAATTTTAAAAAGCTTTCTATGCCAAGGTGTATTATCTAATGCTGCTGCTTCATAAATATCATCAGGTATAGCTTGAAGACCTGATAAAAATATTAATGAATAATATCCTACACCCTTCCAGATACTTACCGCTGCTAGCGAATACATAACTATATCAGGATTGGTAAGAAATCTTACAGGTTCTACACCAATTTTTCCTAATAGATAGTTAAATAAACCATAATCATAATCCATTAACCATAACCAAAGCATAGATATAGATACTAGGGAGATGATATGAGGAGCAAAAACTACACTTTGCATAAAAAAGTGAATTTTAGTATTTTTATTTAAAGCTAGGGCAATTAATAGGCCCAAAATTATAAAACCTGCTACAGTTAGAATTGTATAAAGGAAAGTATTGCTCATAGTCTGAGCAAATCTAGGATCGCCTAGAAGATGCTTGAAGTTATTTGCTCCTACAAAATTCATATCTGGTGATATGAAATTCCAGTCATGAAAAGAAAGGTATATCATGTACAAAATAGGAATAAAGGAGAATAATACAAAAACAAGCATAGCAGGGGTTATCATTAAATAAGGACTTGCCTTAGTTTTAGTTTGGGCTATAGGTTTTTGTGTCGGTTGCTTTTTCTTGATTGCTACGTTCAAACTCTACTCCCCCTTCTTTGTTAAGATCTTCTGGCTGCTTATCTGTTAAGTTTTTACTTAAATTTAAAAGCTTTTGGTTACCATCAAAATGTTTTAAGTCTTCTTTTTTTACTTCTATGATAACTTCATCTTTATTGATAATTTCTTTTTCGTAAGATTTTACTTGAAAAGAACCTAGGTTATTTTCTAAAGTATAAATGGTTTCTGACCCTAGAGGCTCTACATTTACTACATTTGAAAGAAAATATAGCGATTCTTGGCTGCTAGGATTTTCTACAATTTTTGCATCTTCAGGTCTAAAGCCCACATATTTTATATTTTTATCTTCTGGTTCGTAGTATTTTTTAGTACTTTCATCTAGTTTAATGATATTCATAGGTGGGGACCCAATAAATTTTGCTGTAAATACATTGGCTGGGTTGTTGTAAATATCGCTAGGTTTTGAATCTTGCATAACATGACCATCACTCATTACAATAATTTGAGTTCCCATACTCATAGCCTCTACTTGATCGTGGGTTACATAGATAAAGGTTGTACCCAGTCTTTCGTGAATTTTCTTTAGCTCAGTTCTCATTTGGACTCTAAGCTTTGCATCTAGGTTACTTAATGGTTCATCTAGGATAAATATATCTGGTTTTTTTACCATAGCACGAGCTAGGGCCACCCTTTGCCTTTGACCGCCTGAAAGATTTGATGGACGTCTATCCATATATTCATCTAAAGAAACTATTTGACTAATCTCACTGATGAGTCTATCTCTTTCTGCTTTTGGTACTTTGTTATTAATAAGACCAAATTCTATATTTTCGCGAACAGTCATTGTAGGATATAGAGCATAGTTTTGAAAAACCATAGCAACTTTCCTATCTCCAGGAGCCACATTATTTACTAGTCTATCTCCTATATAAACATTTCCATCGGTAATATCTTCAAGTCCTGCTATCATGCGAAGAGTTGTAGACTTACCACAACCTGATGGACCTACAAAAACAGCAAAAGCTCCGTCAGGGATGTATATAGATACATCCTCGACAGAATATTTTTCATTGCCATCATATTTTTTATATACGTTTTCTAATTTTACACTTGCCATTTTTTATCCTAACTAAAATGATAAGATTGATTGAGCTTGATTTTGAAGGTTGTCATAAACTTGATCTACATCTGCACCTTGGGTTGTAGTATTTGTTACACCTTCATAAAGCATTTTTTCCATTTCTGGCCAACCTTTTGCAATTGGTCTTGCCTGTGCATATTCAAGTTGGTCAAAGGCAACCTTATATTGTGGAGTTTCTTGGTGAAGTTTTTTGATTTTATCGCTTTCAATTGAAGAATATCTTGTTGGTAGGTAACCAGTATATTCTGAAGCAAATACGTTTTGTTCTGTTGCAGTCATAAATTTAAGGAATTTCCAAGTAGCTTCTTGTTTTTCTTTATCAAGTCCACTAAGCATTACAATATTACATCCACCTGTTGGTACAGCATAATGTTTGTTACCCGGTACGAATGAAACATCTAAATCAAAACCATTTTCTTCAGCTAGTGGCATAAGTTCTGTTAAGTTAGCTGTTGATGTAAAGTAGAAAGCTGAGTTTTGGTTTACAAAGTCTTGTCTACATGTTTCTCCAGCTTGTTCTCCTAGAGCAACTTTTATTAAATCTTCATCTGCAAGTTCTTGTAAAAATCTTGCTGGAGCTTTTGTTCCTTCTTGGTCAAAACCAATTTTTCCATCTTTTGCATAAAATCCATCAGATGAATATACCCAAGCTTCTAAAAACCAAGGATCAAGTTGGTAAGTAAGTGCATATTTGCTATTATCTTTATCTCTTAATTTTTCAGCATACTCCTTAAATTCTTTCCAATCTCTTGGTCCTTCTGGATCAAGACCTGCTTCTTTAAGCATACTTACATTTTTATACATAATTGGTGTTGATCTATAAAAAGGAAGGCCATATAAGGAATCATCTATATAAGCTTCATGCATTAGTCCTTCATTAAAGTCTTCTATATCTACTTCGTCATCTACAAATGGGTCTAGATTTTCAATCATGCCACCTTTGGCCATAGTGTACATATTTGCAATTTCTACTTCAAATATTTCTGGAGCATTATTAGCAGCTTTGGCTGCTTGAGTTTTACTAGCAAGGTCTGCATAAGAACCTTGGTAAGCTGCTTCAACTACAATTTCATCTTGAGACTCATTAAATTGTTTTACCAATTCCTCTTTTGACTCACCAATTTTATCTTTCCATGCATACCAGTATGTAATATGGATTTTGCCATCATCTGTGTTTGCAGTTTTTTTACCTTCTTTTGTATCATCTGCTGGAGTATCAGCATTTTCTGCTGTATCATTAGCATCTGTATTAGCAGATTCTGTTTGTGCTGGTTGATTATCTGTTATGGTGTCATTATTATTAGCCCCACAAGCTGTAAAGCCTAGTAGCATTGACATTGATAGAGCTAGGCCAAATATTTTTTTTGTATTAAACATACATCCTCCTAAAGTCTACTGTAAGTATATTTTAAGAAGTCTCTGTCAAATGTATTTATTAAACTTGTAAGACTCTGGTAAATTTTAGCAAGGATTTTTTTAAATATGTTTTACATATACATTTAAATTTTTGTAATTTATTTGTAATTAAGCGATATTATAAATTTATATAAATTTTACAAATGGTTAACAAAACACACCCTAGCTATCTTAGTTTAGAAATTCTTTTACCTTATCAGGATAATCTGTTATAAGACCTGATGGCTTACAAGGTAAGTATTCCTCATAGTCATAGTCCGCTTTGCCAAACCAAATATTTAAGCCAATATTATTTTCGGAAAATTTTTTTGCTATCTCTTTATTTATAGTAAAATTCATAGGATGAAAGTATTCCATTCCTAAATCTTTTACGTAATCCCATGGCTTATAAAGTCTTGATGATTCTAAAACCCCGCATTTAATTTCAGGAGCTAGCTTTTTAAATCTTACTAGGGAGTTATGGTTAAAGGATGAAATAATAATTTTATTTTCCAAATCATATTCTGTTATTAATGCATAAACTTTTTCTTCCAGATTCTTATATTCGATAATTGAATTTTTAAGTTCTATGTTTGTAATAATTTCTTTATCCTTAGCAAATTCAAAATATTCTCTAAGGGTTGGGATTTTTTGGATATCACAAGCTGGATATATTTTTGAAGCATTTAGATTTTGTAATTCTTTAAGTGTTTTCTCACAAACCAAGCCCACCCCGTCCGTCGTTCGATCTAATATTTCATCATGAATTATTACTATTTCATTATCCTTTGATAAGTGAACATCAAATTCTATACCATCAGCTCCAGCCTCTACAGCTTTTTTAAAAGCTAGCATGGTATTTTCTGGGTATTTACCTTTAAAACCTCTATGGGCAAAATTTATCATATTATTCTCCTAAATTTTTATACATAGTAGTAAGAAAATATTTTTATTCTATATATTTATATGAAACCAAAATAAAAAAGGATTGCCCAATATTAAACAATCCTTTTAATTTTATTTAGTATTTTAATATTTATAGTTAATTAATCATCACAGTAGTCGCCAAAAGCTTTGGCTCCACCACCGATACCTCCACCTAGTGTTCCAACAATTGTTCCTGGAACTCCTGCAACTGCGGTACCAGCTAATCCACCTGTGGTGCCTCCTTCAATAATCCCCCCTGATACACCAACTATGCATTTTTTATCATACCTAGCTGCATGGGCTGTTTGAGTTGGCAATACCAAACCAATTCCTAATGCTAAAGATGCTAAGAATAAGTTTGCTTTTCCGATTGTTTTTGTAATTTTTTTCATGATGCTTCCTTTCCTTTTTTATCTTCAATATTAGTTTAAAATTTTGTCTTGGCTAGCCATTAATTATCTACCCGGTAGATACTGTGCTAAACAAAAACCCCCTTTATGTAAATAAATTTTTACATAAGCCATTAATATTTTATATTTAATCTGATATAATACCATTTAAGAAAGATAGGAATATTATGAGTATAGAAAATAAAGATTTAATAAATAAGGATGGATTTTCGAGTAAATTGGGCTTTACCCTAGCCTCTATAGGATCTGCTGTAGGTATGGGAAATATTTGGCGCTTTCCTGTTATGGTTTCTATTTGGGGTGGGATGAGCTTTTTAATCCCATATTTTCTTTTTGTAATCTTAATTGCTTCCACGGGAGTTATAGAAGAATTTGCCCTGGGCAGGCTAACAGGCTCTGGACCTGTTCATGCCTTTGGTTTTGCTACAAAACAAAAGGGAAATGAAAATATAGGAAAAAGATTGGGTTTGATCCCTGTTCTAGGCTCTCTTGCCCTAGCTATAGGCTATACAGCTGTTATGGGGTGGATTTTTAAATACAATTATCTAGCCATGAGTGGAGAATTGTCTATTTTAGGCAATGATTTTTCAGCCATAGCTATGACTTTTGAAAATACTGCTGCAAGCTTTTCCAATAATTTTTGGATATTAGTAGCCGGGCTTTTTTCTATGGTTATTATGTCCTTTGGTATAGCCAAGGGAATTGAAAGAGCCAATAAGGTTTTGATGCCTATTTTATTTATTTTATTACTTGGTCTTGCCATATACCTAGGCACGAATCCAAATTCAACAGCTGGCTATAGGTATATTTTTAATCTTGATACAGCAAAATTAGCTGATATAAAATTGTGGGTCTTTGCCTTTGGCCAGGCCTTTTTCTCCCTATCTATTGCGGGCAATGGCTCTGTAATCTATGGGGCATATTTACCAAAAAATGAGGATATCCCATCTTCTGCAAAAAATATTGCTTTTTTTGATAGCTTATCTGCAATCCTTGCAAGTTTTGTAATCATACCTGCCATGGCCATTGGTAAGGCTGACCTTACTGAGGGTGGACCTGGGCTTATGTTTATCTACCTAGTAAATGTCTTTAATCAAATAGAGGCTGGTAAAATCTTAATGATTATTTTTTACTTAGCTATTTTATTTGCTGGATTTTCATCTATAATTAACCTTTATGAAGCTCCAGTGGCCTATGCCCAAGAAAGGTTTGGCCTAAGCCGTAAAAAAGCAGCCTTTATTATAAATATGCTAGGAATACTAGCCGCTATTTTTATCCAAGGGATAGTTGGCCCATGGATGGATATTGTTTCTATATTAATAGCTCCGTTGGGAGCCCTACTAGCTGGGATAATGTTCTTCTGGGTTTTAGATAAAAATATGGCTATCGGAGAAGTAAATAAGGGTCGCAAAAAAGCTTTGGGCAAATGGTTTTTCCCCCTTGGCAAATATGTTTACTGCGCTCTAAGTTTACTTGCCCTAGTCCTTGGAATAATATTTGGCGGCATTGGTTAATAAATGTTTTGCTAAATTTTCCGTAAGGGGCAAATTTTATTTTTTAATTAATATAAATATTTTTGAAAAATTATAAAATGTATAAGATTTATATGGTAGAATAATAAAAATAAGAACTTTAATAGCTAGTATTCTTTGCATTTAAGATTATTATGCTATACTTATATGTAATTAATATAGGAGGCAATCATGACTTTTGAATCAATAAATAACCAACTTAAGTCCGGTGTAATCATGGATGTTATAAATGTTGAGCAAGCAAAAATAGCCCAAGATGCGGGAGCTGTTGCTGTAATGGCCCTTGAAAGAGTACCAGCAGATATTAGAGCTGCGGGTGGAGTTTCTAGAATGAGCGATCCAGAAATGATTAGCAAAATTCAAGAAGCTGTAGCAATCCCAGTTATGGCAAAGGTACGTATAGGTCACTTTGTAGAGGCCCAAATTCTAGAAGCACTTGGAGTTGATTATATAGATGAGTCTGAGGTATTAACACCTGCAGATGACTTTAACCATATAGATAAAACTAAATTTGATATACCTTTTGTATGTGGAGCTCGTAACTTATCAGAGGCTTTAAGGAGAATAAAAGAAGGTGCTGCTATGATTAGAACAAAAGGTGAGGCTGGAACAGGAGATGTAGTTCAAGCTGTAAGACACCTTAGGACAATTCAAACACAAATAGCAGAAGTAGCGTCACTTAGAGATGACCAAATTTACACCAAGGCAAAAGACTTGGGTGTAGACTATGACCTATTAGTTTATGTAAAAGAAAATAAAAAACTTCCAGTTTTAAATTTCTCAGCTGGTGGAGTTGCTACTCCTGCTGATGCTGCCCTTATGAGACAGCTTGGAGCTGAGGGAGTTTTTGTAGGAAGTGGTATTTTTAAATCAGGAGATCCAGCAAAAAGAGCTAAGGCCATAGTAAAGGCTGTTGAAAACTATGACGACCCTAAAGTTTTACTAGAAGTAAGCAAAAACTTAGGAGAGGCTATGGTTGGTATAAACCCAGATGAAATAACTCAAATAATGGAAAATAGATAAAATAAAAAGCAGTAGGTTAAATTCTACTGCTTTTTTCTATTATAATATTGCTTTTCTTAAATCTTCTAAAGCTTCACGTGCTACATCCATAGCCTTTTGCATGGCATCTTTATTTGTCATATCAACTCCAGCTTTTTTAAGAACATCAATTGGATATTCACTTTCACCAGCTTTTAGATAGTCTAGGTAAGCTTTTCTATCTTCATCTGTTCCTTTTAAGATTTTTTGACTTAAAGCTACTGCTGACATAAAACCTGTTGCATATTGGAATACATAGTAGAACATATAAAAGTGTGGGATTCTTGCCCATTCTGTTGAAATGTATTCGTCTACTTCTATATCTTTACCAAAGTAATCGCGGTTTAGGTCACCGTAAATTTGATCAAGTTTTGCAGCTGGGATGGGTTCTCCTTTAGCAACTAATTTATTTACTTCATGTTCAAATTCTGCAAACATAGTTTGTCTAAATACTGTTGATTTAAATTGGTTTACAAAATAATTTAGTAAGTAAGCAGTTTCTTCTTCACTTTGGCTATTTTTTAGCATGTAGTCAAGCAGTAAAAGCTCATTGGTTGTTGATGCTATTTCTGCAAGAAATATTGAGTATGAACCGTAAATATATGGCTGATTACTTCTTGTATAATATGAGTGCATAGAGTGGCCAAGCTCGTGGGCAATAGTAAATACATCACCAATGGTATTTGTATGGTTTAGTAAAATATATGGTTGAGTATCGTAAGATCCTGATGAATAAGCACCTGATCTTTTGCCTTCATTTGGCATTACATCAAACCATCTTTGTTCAAATCCCTTGCGAGCTACTTCTACATATTCTGTACCAAGTGGCTTTATTGCTTCTAAAACTATATCACGAGCTTCCTCAAAGTCGATTTCTCTTTCATAATCTTTTACAAGTGGTACATAGATATCATGGAAACCTAGGTCATCTACCCCTAAAAATTCTTTACGAAGTCTGGTGTAGTCTCTATGGATATCCATATTATCATGAACTACTTCTAGCAAATTGTCATAGATTTCTTCATCTAAGTTGTTTGCAGAAAGACTCATTTGACGAGCTGAATCATATTTTCTAAGTTTTGCTACTATATTATGACTAGTAAGTTCACCGTCTAATAAGGATGCAGCTGTATTTTCAAATTGTTTGTAAATTCCATAGTAAGTTTCATAAACTCTACGTCTAAAGTCACGATCCTTATCTTCTTCAAGAGTTGTAAAGTTTGCATCTGTTAGCTCTACTTCTTTGCCGTCTTTTTCTACAGTTGGGAATTTCATATCTGCATTTGAGAAAACCATGTAAGTAGAAACTGGATTCTGAGTTAGTTTTGCAAAACTTGCTACAATTTTTTCCTGATCTTCACTTAAAACGTGATCTTTACTCCTAAATAAATCATCAAAGTAATGTTCGTATTCTTTCAGTTCTTCTTTTTCTGCAAGCATTTTTTTGATATCTTCATAGTCTGCAGATAAAGTTTCTGGAGTAATAAATGATAATTTTTCAGAAATTTCTGCTCCTGCAATTGTAGAGGTTTGGCTCATTTGCTGGTAGGTGCTGTCAGATGTATCTTCATCTGATTTTAAATGGCCATATACTGCAGCCTTTGAGAATTTTCTCATAAGTTTTTCATAATCTTTTAGGAAATCTAAAAGGGTTTGACTATCAGATGTAATCTTTCTCTTATAGTTTGTAAGTTTAGTAGCAAGATCTTTTACTTCTTCTATTTCCTTATAATATTCGTCATCTTCTTTATAGATTAAAGAGGTGTCCCACTTTAAATTTTCATCTATTTCGTGTCTTTTCATTATTGCTCCTTACTTTTCTATATCTATATTCATGCCCATATTTTGTGCACTGGTTGTAGTTTTTGTAAGCAATAGCCTATCTTCCCCTGTCACATCAGGCAAATATCCTATATCCATCTCGCGATTTTCATATAAGCTTGTAACTGGTCTATGTTTTATGCCGTAGATATCTAGCATGGATGGTAGATACCTTTCTTCTGTTTCCATACGATTTTTTATAGCCTTATTTATATCACCTGGTACAGCTTGATCAGTATATTCAATAACATCTCCCAAGCGCTCTACTGTTGGCATAGTATTATCAGTAGAAGTTCTAAAAACCAAGTAATCCATGAGACTCATAAATTTATTAAAAATATAATAAGCACTATAAGATTCACCATTATTTACAGTAACTTGGCTAACTAAAAGCATAGGACCAGATTCTGATTTTATTTTATCAAAAGTAACTATTGTATTTAGTCCACTAATACCTGCAACTGGACCAAATTCACGTTCTGTAAGTTCATTATTCCTCTTATAAGAAAGAATTGTAGAATATGCTCCACCAATTTGAGTTGAAGGGCGCAGGGAAACTCCTATTTGACTATCTCCTATTTTAGTGTCAATGATATTTCCCACAGCATCAGCTGGATTTAAAGTTTTGCCAGCCTTGCCAGATCCATATAAATTATTTAAATCTAACTTATCTTCAGACTTTTCATCATTAGTAGCTACTGAGTCTTCACCTGCTTTTTCATAGCGAATATCTGGCATAACGAAGTCATTTTCACTCGTTTTCTCCTCTGCTGCCAATTCTTTTTCAAAATCAGCACGAGATTGAAACTCGCAAGATGTGAGGGCCAAAACAAGACCCATGCTTAAAAAAAACTTTTTTTTCATAGCCTATACCACAGTTTTTAGGCCTATTCTTACAAAAAGAATAGCCAAAACTACAAAGGCAGTCACACTTATTATTTGAGTGCCTGTTGCAAGGCTGCGATTGATAACTGGGAAAACTCCCGCTAAAATCACACCAGCCAGCAAACCACCCAGGTGGCCAAGCATACCTACGCTAGGGCTTAGTAATGAATAAATAATATTTATTGCAATTACAGATAAAAAACTTGCCCCAAAGCTAGATAGCATACTGTCTCCCCTATAATTTAGCATAATACCTAAAGCCAGACCAAAAAGTCCGTAAAGGGAAGTAGAAGCTCCTGCACTAACAGTGGATGGATTTCCAAAGGCAAAACTTAATAAATTTCCCATAATTCCTGCTAAAAGGTAGATAATAAGGAAGTTGCGGCTACCATATAGCCTTTCAAAAATCGGTCCTATTTGATACAAAAAGTACATATTAAATAAAATATGCATAAATCCTATATGGATAAAGCTAGCAGTAAAAAGTCTCCACCACTCGCCATAAGCAATTCTTTGCTTAACCACAGCCCCAAATTTAACTAGATTTCCAATATTTTGGCTGCCTCCAGCTAAGGTCATAACTGCAAAAACTATGACATTTACTATAAGTAAAACACTTGTTACTCTGCTTGATCCTAAATTTCTAAAATTATTCATAATCTAATTATACTTCTTTCTTTTATTTGCTAAAGTAGCCACTAGTACCTGTAATATCCTAGGTAAAAAAACAAAGATAAAAAGCTTACAAATACAGTAGCAAAGGCTATTTTACTACTAAGCTTTAGTTTATATCCCCTAGGGCTAAAAACTCCTGATAAAATCATTCCCCCTAGTAGTGATAAAATATGACCTATATTATACTCAAGTAAAAAGGAATCAGATCCATGGATAATCCTAAAATAAGCTTCCGAACCAAGGATAATAAGAACCATAGGTATGATATATTGCCTAGCCCAGCCATTTATTTTCTCATCCTTATAAAAAAATAGGGTACCTATAGCTAAACCATAAAGTCCAAAATATCCCACCGAGGATCCGCCCCCTGCAGATACTCTTTTAAATACAAGAGGACTAAAGAGCTCCTCAAATAAAGCAACTAATAAATAAGTGCTAATCACAACCCAGGGGCCGAACTTATCCTCTATGCTAGGAGCCATCATATATATGACTATCATATTAAATATAAAATGTATATAGCTTAAATGGACAAAGGCATGGGTAAAAAGCCTATAATATTCTCCCTTAGCAATTAAATCAGAATTGGCTGCCCCAAAGCGAATTAAAGTTTGGGTGTTGGGTCCACCGTTTATAATGATTAGTGCAAACATTATGGTGTTGATTAATAGAATAAGGCCTGTAGCTTTATAATTTTTTAATATATCTATAAGCTTAACCATCAGAATTTACCTATTGATTAAAACGTCATTTATTTCTGATGCCAAGGCTCTCATTGCATTTTTAAGTTCATTTCTATCAAACTTATCCGATATTTGGTAGTCATGGATTATATCAAAGTTATCCCTTTGTCCTATAGGTTTTTTATCCTTATCTTCTAGGAATATAATATTTATATCTTTGTTGTAGGCCTTGGCGTATTTTGCTACAGATATGGAACTTAGCCCGTCAAATTGATCGACATTTTCTCCAAGGATTAAAGTGTCATAATTCTTTATCATCTTATCAAAGTCTAATCTTTCTAAAACTAGGTCCATAGACTTGGTAATTTTTGTTTTGAAAAATGTATATAAGGCCCAGGCAACTCCCCCACCCGATCCTAAAGATGGTAAATCTACTGGGTCAATGCCAAGGGCTTGTTCAATTTTTTCTTTAAAGTGCTTGGAACCCTTATATAAAAATGCTATATCTAGTTCTGAAGCTCCTTTTCTATAAACCCTGCTTTCTAAGAAAGAATTTTTACCAAAAATGGTCATATCAGAGCTTGTGGCAATGACTATGTACTTATCAAAAATCCTATGGTCCATATTTGAAAGGTCTACTCTTTCTACTTCTACCATATTTTTTGCAATAGGATTTAGTTCGTTTCCTTTATTATCATAAAATCTAGCCCCAAGGGCATAGAGCATACCCATTCCAAGGTCATTAGTTGCTGTATCTCCTATGCCTATAAAAAATGAATTGGCTCCTGCATCTAGTCCATCTACTAACATTTCTCCAAAACCAAGGGATGAAGAATTCATAACATCAAGGTCTTCTTCGTATAATAAACGTAGGCCGGAAGATTGGGCCATCTCCATGACTGCGTAATTATCTTTCATAACATATCTAGCAGTTATTACTTCATTTTTAGGATTGTGGACATTTACATAATGGTAGTCGCCATCTAAAAGTCCCTTCATAGCTTCTACTGTCCCCTCTCCTCCATCTAAAAATGGAATAAGGTCGGCATTATCCCCTAATTCTTCTTTAAAAATGTTTCCTATCTCTATTGAGTTTTCATAATTTTTTATTGAATCTATTGCTATTAATGTTTTTATCATATACTCACTCCTTATAAAATATTACCCTAAAATCGGTTAAAATAGCATAAATTAAAGCTTTACAAAAGATAGTCATATGTTATAATAAACAAGAAAGTTTATACTTTCGCTGTTTAACTCATGGAATCTTAACGGATTTCACCCATCAAAGACCATCACGAGGCGTGGTGGTTTTTTATTTAGCAATTTTTTTCCGTTATGTTATAGTATATTTATTAATATAAATAATGGGGTGCTAAGTAGCTGAGATTATACCCAAAACCTGATCTAGGTAATGCTAGCGAAGGGACTCTTCTCACTATTTATCTCCATACAAAAGGAGTATCTAATGCAAAATTCTAAAAATTTACGCAAATTTGTTTTACTAGCTATGCTTGTAGCCATTGGTGTAGTTATATCTCCAATCTTAAGGGTTCATGGCTTTGCCCCAACCCAGCATTTTATAAATGTGGTTTGCTCAGTTTTTCTAGGTCCATATTACTCTCTAGCCTGTGCTACTATGATTGGCCTTATTCGTATGAGCCTTATGGGTATATCTCCCCTAGCTTTAACTGGTGCAGTTTTTGGCGCCTTTTTATCAGGACTTTTATATAAAAGATATAAAACTTTTTTAGCAGCTTGTATAGGAGAAGTTATCGGTACAGGGATAATTGGATCCATGGTTTCTTTTCCAGTTATGAAATTTATAGCTGGAGATAGCAAGGTTGCTTTATTTACCTTTACACCAAGCTTTGTAATTGCAACCATAATCGGTTCATCTGTCGCCTATATTTTCCTAAAGGCTTTAGAAAAAAATGGCAGCCTAGCTAAAATGCAGGAGTCTTTAAATGATTAATTTTGATGATATTTTTAAGCAAATAAAAGAATCTACCCACACTATCCATGCCATAGTAAGCCCACTTGCTTCAAATGATTTGGCAAATGTGCTTTTAAGCTTAAACCAAGCCCCTATTTTGGCAGAATACTATAAGGAAGTTTATGAAGTAACTAAAAACTCCCACGCCCTACTTATAAATCTAGGAACTTTAAATCAAAGCAAGCTTATGGGTATCAAGGAGGGGTTAAAATCAGCAAAAGAAAATAATATTCCCATCATCCTAGACCCAGTAGGAGCATCTGCTACAAAAGTGAGGCTTGAAACTAGTCTTTACTATCTTAAAAATTATCCCATCAAGGTTTTAAAGGGTAATTATAGTGAAATCTATTCTATCTACCACAAAAAATTAACAACTAGCGGAGTAGATGCTAAAAATATTGCCAAAGAAGAAATAATAAAAATCTGCCAAGACCTTGCTACTATGTATAACACAATAGTAGTGGCAAGTGGTAAGGAAGATATAATTTCAGATGGCAAAGAAACTTTACTTTTAAAAAACGGCAGCCCACTTTTACCAAAAGTCACCGGCACAGGTTGCATCCTAGGTGGCATCATAGCAGCTGCTTATTCCTTTGAAAAAAATTTAAATGCCATAGCCCTTGCCATAAGTATATTAAATATAGGAGCAGAACTTGCCATAAAAGATAAGGGAATGGCGACTTTTAAAATATCACTACTAGATCAGATTTCCCTTATAGATAGCAAAACAATTGAGGAGAGAATCATATATGAAAAACTTTGACCTAAGTCTATACCTAGTTACAAATAGAGATAAATTAACCGATGAAGAATTTTTTAAGACAGTAGAAGAGTCCTTAAAGGGTGGAGTAAGCCTAGTCCAACTTAGAGAAAAAACTGCCCCAGCCCGAGAAGTCATAGAACTTGCTAAAAAATTAAAAGAACTTTGCCATTCCTATAATGTACCACTACTAGTAGATGACAGGGTAGATATTGCCCTAGCAGCAGATTTAGATGGTGTTCATTTAGGAAATGATGATATGGATGTGGCGGATGCTAGGAAAATCCTAGGTAATGAAAAAATTATAGGATCAACCGCAAAAAATCTAGATTGGGCAATAGCAGAGGAAAAAAAGGGAGCAGACTACCTAGGAGTAGGAGCAATTTTTGAAACCAAAACCCACGTCAAGACAACTAGGACAAGTGTAGAAACATTAAGGGAAATAAATGATAACATATCTATCCCAACAGTAGCTATAGGAGGTCTAAATTATGATAATATAGACATACTAAAGGGCTCAAAAGCTAAGGGGATTTCTGTAGTTAGGGCTATTATGGATAGCAAAGATCCATATGAAGATGCTAAGAAATTAAAAGAAAAAGTTATGAATGTCTTATAACTAAAATAGTAGCTGTTGCAATCTAATATATACAGCGTTATATCATTGGAACGCATTCTCAGAAGCTTTGAAATCTAGCTCGTAGTAGGAGATGGAGTCAGAGATACTTTCTGAAATGGTATTCAAATATTTTGAAACGATTTGTGTACTTTGCAACAGCTCTATTTATTTGATGATCATGTTTTATCTAATAACAATCTTTAGATTATTTCACTATTAAGAGAATATATCTCCCAGTAACATAACTCCCACAAAATATATAAAATTAAAATCTAAATTAGGTAAAAATAACTGGAATAATATAAATATAATTAAACCAATTAAAATGTAAGCCAGTAAATTAAATATTATTATATTGTTACCCTTATCATTATTTAAGTATTTCATACTTAAAATTTCTTTTATATAGAGTAATATTGTCAATGGCAGCAAAATTATAAAAATAGGAAGCATTTGTTTGCTTAATACATAGTAAACCAATGAAACTAGCAACCCTGCAATAGTATATCTGAATTTTAAACTTTGAAATATTTTTTTATTACTCAAACTATATAACTCTCCATTCTGTTTGAGCAATGTTGCCATAGATATCAGACTTTTCTCTGACCTGCCATTCTAATTTACCATTCTTATTTTTATCCCAAATTTTAACCATGCTATCACCACCAATGTCAGGAGAAAGAACAGCTATCTCCCTTCTATTACTTTTTTTGGAACATATTTGAATAGATTAAATACATTGCCTAAACCACTCGTTAATCCACTGGTCATAGCAAGATTCAATGCATTAGCAGCTATATTGTTATTTACTGTCATTCTAGTTTTCCAAGACTTCCATTTTGGTACACTAAAATATTTTGATCTATTAGACACTGAATTAATTCCAGCTGATGAACTTTGTTTATTAATAGAATTGTATTTAATTCTTACTATAAAATAACCATCTTTATCGTAAAAAGTTTCAATGTCTTCATTAGGCAGATCTTCATATAAGTAATTACCATCAAAATCTACTGAATCTGCATATACTTTTTTTGTTGGAAATATATTTATTATCAAAATAGAAGCTAAAGCAAAAAAGTACATCTTATAATTCTTTTTTTGTAACATATTAAATATCCTTTCTTTAATAGATTTATATATCTTTTAATTTTATTATACACACATTCTTTTTTTGTAAACTATTTATAAATATTTAACGGTCATATATGATCTTTTTTAAGTTAAAATTAGATTCTAACATAGCTTTATATAAATAGGTTATAATGTTATTGAAAGACTACAAGCTTCATATAAATGATTTTTAAAGTATTTTGATGTGATTGAAATATCATTACGGGTAGAACACATTTAATCTAAATTAATATAAAACATCTCGCTTGTGAAATAATAATTCTTGAAAAGCCTAAAGACCTTTGTCACTCTTACAATATCCCACTACTAGTAGATGATAGGGTAGATATAGCTCTCGCAGCTGACCTAGATGGGGTCAACCTAGGAAATGAAGATATGGATGTAGCTGATGCAAGAAGGATCTTAGGAGCTATCTTTGAAACCAAAACCCATGTCAAGACAACTAGGACAAGTGTAGAAACCCTAAAAGAAATAAATGACAATATATCTATCCCAACAGTAGCTATAGGTGGTCTTAATTACGAAAATATAGATATCCTAAAAAATTCTGGTGCATCAGGAGTATCAGTTGTAAGAGCCATTATGGATAGTGAAGATCCCTTTGAAGATAGCAAGAAGTTAAAAGAAAAAATTGTAGATATATTAGATTTACAATAAAAATTATCTTTATATATTAGAAATTAATTTATTCATGCAGAGGCTAAGCTAAGCCCCTGCTTTTTTTTATACTAATTTAAAACTTAAAACCACCCATTATATCTTCTTAGTATTAAACATAATCAATAAGTATCCACAAAAATGTGTATTTTAATCGCCCAAAGATTTTAATATAATTACATTAAATAAAAGAAAGGAGGTAATTATTAATTAAAGATAGCTATTACATCCTCACTATTATACAAAAGCTATCAATATCTATATTCAATTTATTAAAAATGTTACATATTTAATCAAAACAAATTATAAGTACAAACCCATACACTAGCTATGGTTCTACAAAAATTCTAAGATATACAACTGGTGCCATAATTCAAGATAAAATTCCCCTAGTTTATACGCAAATGACAATATAGGCATATCTTGAAAGATCTACTTGTAGCCCCATATATCCTCACTGTATACCTGCGGGTAAGTATAAGTACCACACCAAGTACTATTCAGATAAAATAGGACACAATTAATTAACGAAACTAACTATATAGATGGTTAGTATTTAAACTATAAGGAGATAGTTATGAATAAAGTAAAAAAGTTTTTTTTAGCTTATATAATAGTAACTATATTAATTCTAATTTATTTCTTTATTAGAGATAAGCAAGTAAATTACGATTATTTAAAATCTGTCCTAGTACAATTGGTTGTAATGGCTATTGTTTTCTACTTCTCTAAAAAAGACTTAGACAAGTAAAAATATAGATTAAAGGCTGGTTTGTATAAATATTATCCTAACTAAGCAAAACTTACTTATATAAATCAGCCATATTTTATTATTTAAGATTGAGTTTATATAGATATATTTTAATCTACCTACTGAATTTTAAGCAAACAAAAAGCCCCAAGATGGGGCAAACAAAAACATTTTATTATTCTTAAAGGTTCTTTTTTATTAATCTTATTTTATACTTATCTGAGTGACATGTAGTTTACTGTATATTCTACTGGGTAGTCTTGGCCGTTTTTTGTAACGCCTGCTACTTTTACTTGTAGTTTTGTACCAGCTTCATAGTTCATTCCGTATCCAAATGTGATCGCTTTTACATTTCCTTTAAAGCTTTCATCAACGTTTGCTGCTGTGTTAACTTCTCCTGTTGTTAGGTCTGTTACTTCTACTGTTGCATTTGTTAGGTCAAAGTTTTCACCAAACATTAGTGATAGGCTTGAACCTTCTGAGTGAAATTCGCTGATTGCTGTTTCACCTGGGTAAGCGTAAACTGTGTTAGCATTTTCTCCAGCATAGTCGTTGTTATTTACAAACATAGCGTTAAATTCTTCTGTTTGTCCAAATCCAACTTGGCTTGCTTGTGGGTTTAGTACCCATCTTCTGTGTCCTACTTCTAATTGGTTTTCATTTCCTAGGTCATCTTTTAGGTATTCTACTACTGAGTCAAGGATGTTAAAGCTTGCTGCAAGGTTTGAGTTTTCTGCACCGTATGCTCCGTTTACATATTCTACTGAGTCAGAAGCAAGTCCTGTTGGAAGTCCTGGGTAGTGGCTAACTTGTAGGTTTAATCTGTTTACCATTGTTGCTGCTTATGCAAATTGAGTTTGTTCATTTCCTAGTGCTAGTTCGTTTTTGACACCTGATGCAAATCTTGCTGTGTTTGCAATGTGTAGTGCATCTTCTTGAGCTGCGTTTGAAACTTCTCCAAGATTTAGAGAATTTAAGTCAGCATTTGGTGTGCTTACAAAAGCTTCTTCACTTTCTGGATTGATTAGGTTAAGTCCGTAGAAGTCTTTTTGATCAGCTGCTTTTGATTCGTAGTTTAACCAGTATGCTTTAACTTCTTCAACTGATGGGCTAGCAATTGTAAGTCCATTTGTTACTTCATTTGTTTCTACTAGTGTGTTCTCTTCTACTACTGCTTCTTGAGGAGCTGCTACGTTTTCTTCTAAAGTTTTTGGTAATGAAAGAGATTCAGATGTTTCTGATACTGCATCAATATTTTCTAGTTCAACTTCATTTGAAGCAACTTCTTTTACTTCTTCATTAGCTACTTCAGCTTCTTTAGTAGTTGTTGTTTCTTCTGCTACTATAGCTTCTTCTTTAACTTCTTCTTTTTTGTTTTCTTCTTTTAGTTCAACTGTTTGTGGGATTAGATAGTTTCTGTTATCTTCTTTTTCTATTTCTACAGCATCAGCTTTTGGTGTAGATATATTTGCTACTTTTACTTCTCTAGCTTCTGTTGTTTGTGCTTGAGCTATTTTTGTATCGTTTGATACTTGCGCTTGGTTTGATCCGCATCCTGTTGTTGTTAATAGTGCTAGTGCTAATGTTAGTGCTTTAAGTTGTTTTTTCATGGTAGACCCCTTTAAAATAGTTTTTTTGTTTTTGTTTTTGTTTTTTGTTTTCTTGTTCTTTAGTATGTCTTTATTATAGGTGGGGGTTTTTAGCTCAATTTTTTTTGAAATTCACTTTTTTCTTTTGGCTTTGTTTTGCCCTCACCTTTATTCTGATTACATTATAGAGGGGGTCTATCAGCTCAGTTTTTCTTGAAATCCACTTTTTATTTTTATCTATTTTGCTAGGGTCAAATGGTTAAATTTGAACAAAAAAATACCAGACCTAGGAACTTCCTAAATCTGGTATAAACAATTTTATATTAAATTTTATCTTCTTTTAAGTCCTTAATTATTTTTTCTACTTTTTCTTTTTCTTCACTATCAAAGCTTGGATAGCTTGGATTTATATTTTCTATGGCTTCTATTAAGGCAAGGGTTGCTATTTTTCTAGATAACCATGGATTATCTGCTGGTAAAACATACCAAGGCGCTTTCTCAGTTGCTGTATTATTTAGCATATCTTCAAAAGCCTTTTGGTAGCTATCCCAATTTTTTCTATCTTCTATATCTGAAAAAGAAAATTCATGGTTCTTATCTTTGTTTTCTAGTCTTTCTAAAAGTCTCTTCTTTTGCTCATCTTTTGATACATGAAAGTAAAATTTCATTACTGGAAAGCCATTTTCTTTCATATATTCTTCAAAATTATTAATGTGCTTATATCTTTTTTTCCATAGGTCAGGGTCATTTTTTATCTCATCTGGTAGGTGATCTAGGGTGTCATATATTTTTGGAGAAATGATATCTTCATAATATGACCTATTTAATATGCCAATTTCTCCTCTCTCTGGCAAGCCCTTATGCATTCTCCATAAATAATCATGGGCATTTTCTTCTTCAGATGGTTTACCAAAAGATGTCTCTTTTAAGCCTTGAGGCATTAAATTTGAGAAAATGTATTTTATAATCTCATCTTTTCCCGCTGCATCTAGGGCTTGAAGGACTACAAGAATCCCGTATTTACCTTCTGCATTTAACTTTTCGTGAAGCTTTCTAAGTTTTGGTACTAGCTTATCATAAAGTTCTTTTTCTATATCTTCATCTTTTTCATCACTTACCAGATAACTATCCAAATCGGCAATTTTTATTTGCTGGCCGGTTAATTTAAATTTATTCTTATCCATATTTTCTCCTTTTGTATATACATACCCCAGTAAAAAATACCGGATAGGCTATCCGGTATTTTTTATTCAAAATTTTCGTGTTGATAAATGAATTTATTTATATTTTCTTGGTTATTTTTGTAATCTATAGCATTGGCAGTTGCTATGGCTAGGTCTAGGTAGGCCTTGGCCTTTTCTTCTTTGCCCCAAAGGGTATAAAGTTCTGCTAGGTTGCTATAATTTACCATCAATCTTTCTTCGTTTTCTACTGACTTATGATAATCTATAACCCACTTGGTAAGGTCAATTGATTTTAGATAACACTCTTCACTAAGAGCATAGTTTCTATCCTTTATCAAGTAGAGATTGCCTAAATTGTTGTAGGTAATGGCTGTCTTCTTACGCTTTTTATATGGGTCTTTTAAAATTTTAATCAGCTCTATTACTTCTAAGTACAAGTTTTCTGTTGCACTTAGAGGGTAATTTAAGTCTGTTTGATTACAAGCTAGGTTGTTATAGATTATTAAAAGTTTTTCTATATTATCATCATCTGCAAATTCTTTTATCAATCTCTTATGGATGGCAATAGCTTTTTTATAATATTTTTCACTATTGTCAGTATCACCTAACATAAAATATAGGACAGCAATGTTAGTATAGCAAGTTGCTAGGTTTTCCCCATAGCTTTTATCTATTTCAATTTCTTCAATAGTATGCATCAGATCTATTGATCTTTGGTAGCAAAATATTGCATAATCGTCATCTGCCCTGTTATCCACATACAAGAATCCTAAGTTATTGTAGGAAGTTGCAAGGTCTGTAATGCTTTCTTTCGTTGAGCTATTAGTTAATAAATCTTCTTTTAAAGCTATGGCCTTTTTGTAGTATTGATAGGCATCTTCGATTTTCCAATCGGCATATAAATTTCCTATATTGTCATAGGTAATTGATAGGGATTTTTTTACTGATACTATAGCCTTATGCTTTAATATTCCCTCAAATATTCTCATAGCCCTAAAGTAGAAATTTTCCGCTTTTTTCCTATCATCTATTAGCTCGCTTGCAAAAAGGTCGGCAATATTATTGTAGGCCTTGCCTAGAGTTTCTTTATTTTCTAGGCTAGGTTCTTCTTGTTCGATTTCTCTAATAACATCAATGGACCTATAGTACCACTTTTCAGCCTTGGTAAAGTTATTTTCTGTAAAATATAGGCTGGCTATATTAATATCGGCTAGGGCAAGGGTCTTTTTAAGGTTAACATCTTCATGGTCATCTAAAAGTCTTTTTATAATTATAATAGCCTCTTTGTAATAGTCCTTAGCATTTTTTAAATCCTCATTATTCCCAGTTGAATATAGATTTGCGATATCGTTATAGGCCATGGCTAGATTTTCTTTATTGACCATACTAGGTTCGTCATTGGCAATTTCTTCGAACATATCTAGGGATTTTTGATAATATTTTTTGGATTCATCTTTTCTGCTAGGACGTATATCTAAATAAAATCTTGCTATATTACTATAGGCATTGGCAAGATTTTCCTTACTTGAAGAATTTTTATCTAATTTATAAAGTTTTTCATTTATTTTAAGGGAATTTATCAAGTAGCCTTCGCTTTGCTTCATATCCTTTCTAGATCCCACATCATATTTCATGCCAAGGTAGGCCGATTGGTCTGCATATAGGCTCATCAGTTCCTTATCATCTGGATGGGTATCAAGAACAATTTCTAAGTATTCTAAAAGCGACTTACCATTATGCTTGGTAGCCATAAGTGATTCCCTTGTTTTTTCCTCAAAGGAGCTATAAACAAAATAGGTTAATAGAATTTTTTGAGATTCTAAGTCAAATTTGCTAAGCTCCATAAATACTTCTCTTATCCAATCATCATCATTATAATCAAGACTTATATTGTGAATTTTGGTAATGGAATCTATGGCAGAGTCTATATCATGATAACTTAACCTTTTATAGTGTTTGCCAATTTCTCTTAAAAGATCTACCACTGCTTCTATATTATGAGCCTTATAGGCTGAGTAATATTGCTCTTGAAGCTTTATTGGATCTTCTATAGGTAAAGTCATAAAGGCATTGGCAATATCATTGTGAAGCCTTGCTTGATTTTCATCTGATAGGGCTTCAAGGATTGCTTGACGGATAATCTTGTGGGTAAAGTCTATCCTTAAGTACTTATCCTCTAGGAAAAAGGCCCTTAGATATTTCTTTAAAGTAGCAAAATCTAGAGAGTTGTAATTATCTCCTAGAAGTTCATAAATCTTTTTTAAATCACTTTCACGAAGGCCTCGCCTTGAAAGGGCAATATATGCAATAGTTTTTTCAACATTGTCTGTATTTGTCTTTAGATTTTTGGATGCATGGGAGATTATATCTAGGATTAACTCCTTTAAGTCATTTGGCATTTCTTGGATAAGATCTTTTTGGTAGGTAGTTATTTTCTCATAACCATCGCCTGCCCTTAATATCCTTAGATAATCTTCACTATTCATCATTAATAGCCTTTGGACTAGAAGTGATATATATAAAGGGGATGAACTTCCTTCCTTATCTATAATTTCTTGCTTAATTTCAAAAGGCAATTCTTTGTTGTTTTCAGACAGGGAAGAATTTATAACTTCTAGTTTATCATTATCATCTAGCTTACCTAATTTAAAGTTTAGGTAATCATTTAGGAAAATATAGGTATCACTTGCCCTTTCATCTTCATCTTCTAGGTAGGAAATTATAAATTTAATCTTACTGTCGTTGGTAAAGTTTAAAGGTTTAATTAGCTCTGCCACCCGAGCTGGGTTGTCTAACTGGTCTATGGCATCTATTAAGA
This sequence comes from Anaerococcus groningensis, assembly GCF_046365465.1. NCBI lineage: Bacteria > Bacillati > Bacillota > Tissierellia > Tissierellales > Peptoniphilaceae > Anaerococcus > Anaerococcus groningensis. The sequence goes on from NZ_JBGMEG010000007.1 coordinate 25,807, forward strand.
TAACTATCTCTCTTTTACCTTTTTGAAAATATTCCCTAAGGGCTGTTTCGTATAATCTCTCATCCTTAGATTTTTCTTCCTTTTTGTTACCCTTAGCCGCATCTTCTTCTTCAAAATCATTTAAAACTTTGCTAAAGTCTATAGCTTCATCCTCTTTTTTAAGAGTTTCATTTATATATTCTGTGATGACTCTCATTATCCCTTGAGGACTTGTAGTCTTTGGGGTTAGAGATGAGAAAAGGATTATAGAATTATATTTTTTATTAATTTTTTCAGAAATTTTGGCCATAAGGGTGGACTTACCATTTCCACTTTTTCCCTTTACGGTTATGATATTATTATCTTCAATCTCTTTTAATATTTGATTTTCTATAGATTTTCTAGCATTGGATGTTACAGATTTCTCATCAGCCTGGGTCTTGTGGTAGAGGATTTCTTTTTGGTTTTCTGTTAAATCTTCTTTAATGCTTTGATTTTCAAAAAGAACCCTAGTCATATCCTCCTTGGCTACATCAATAAACTTATCTACCCCCACCAAATATCCATTTTTATAAGTTACATCATATTCATGGATATTTTCTGCTGGAAGGACTTGTCTGATTTCTTCTTTTAGTTTTTCTATTTTTTCTTTTTCTTCTGGGTTCTGTTCGTAAATGGTGCCTTCTAAATCCCCTACTATATTTCTAATATAGGCAAAGGAATGCTTGGCGTATTTGGGATTTTTTAAAAATCCATAGTCTACTTCCAAGTTTGTTATAGACTTTTCTATTTTTTCATCTGGAGAATATATACCATAGCGGACACCAGTTTCTTTTACCAAATCATTATCTGGTATCCATCCATATCTATCTCCTACAAGCACCATAAAGTATGGCCTATTATTTTCTATCTCATCTAGGCATACTTCTAGTATTTTTTTATCCTTATCTTCCTCATTTTCGATGTCTGTATCAATACCCCAACGCAAATCTTGAAATTTGATTCCTTCTATTCTTTTTTGATATGCCTTTTCATTTAAGTCTGGGGATAGTTTTGTCTGTATCAAATCCCTTTCGATATGCATATCTTTAAATGTGCTTGATACAAATATTTGTTTCATCTAAATATCACCTAATCTTTTTTTAGCTGCCAGTTTTTTTCTGCCTTTGCTATATTTTCTAAGTATCCTACGATACCGTTATTTTTAACCATATCACGATCTATTAGATAGACACCTGTGGCCCTTGCTATTTTTCTAATAGAAGTATCAATACCATTACTATTTGTATTTACTAAAATCGGCTTGGTATCTATACCAAACTGCTTAGCCTGAGTTTTTATTTCATAAACATCTTCTTTTCTTAGTTGATCTTGGATGGTTGTTATAATAAATGTAGAAAATTCTTTGGTACATACTATATCAATGTGATTTTCTACTCCTTCACTTATAGGACCATAATCATCGTAGGCCTTCCACTTTAATCTAACATCGATTTTTATCTCATCAAAGACTGAGCTTTTTCTAATAAGTTCAAAGTAGGTATAGATCTGTAAGGCTATACCTTTTTCCAAAAATTCCCTAAAGGCTATATCTCCTAGCTCATAATTAAATACTAGGGTATCGCCATTAGCCTTTACAAAATCTTGCCCGTTTATAGGATTAAAGATTCTTATATCTTGCTCATCATCTATATCTTTATCTAGATTTTTCATCATCTTATTTAAACTTTTAGCTAAATCTTTGGCATCTTCTCTTTGGATTTTATAGCTAAAGCTTAGATTATTGCTCATAGCATAGTAGTAGATATTCTTTTCTTCTTCATTATCATAAAGAGGGAAGTAAAGTTTTCTTAAGTCAAAAACTTCGAAGTATTTATAAAGATTTTCACTTATAAACGTACCTAAGATTTTGGAAAATTCGTCATTGTGGCTTTGGATTTTTAATTTGCCGGGATTTACTGGATATTTATAATCGATTAATAGACCTTCATCCTTCATATCATTTAAAAAAGAAGTAAGTTTTTGATATTTTAATTTATCATCTCGTTTGAAAATAAAGTCTCCCACTTCTATCATACTTGTATTTACTTCTTTTTGATAGGATGCGCTTAAAATATATTCTGGCATAGATTCTCTAAATATTTGGGTAGACTCTGCCCAATCATCAGAATCAGATTCTATATAAGCCTGCCAGAGCTTTTCATAATAATTATTTAGCCTTGCTAGGTTGTTTTCGCTAGCTGCATTATAAAATTTAGCATTATTTAGGAAGAAAGCTTCTTCTACTGTTAAAGTTCTGCGGTTTATATAATAGTCTATGGCATCATAGTCCCCACCCCACTTATTTGATCCTAAATATTCTACATAAGGTAAAATTATAATTTCAGGTCTTTTGGCATCGGTGTGGGTATTTAAGGTAAGATCTACTACAGCATCAACCTTGCTATATAAATGCATCTGATCATAGCTAATCATATAAACATTTAAAGATTTTTGCTGTCTTTTAATTTTTAAAAACTCTACTATTTTGTTAAATTTTTCCTTATGGTCTGCTGGATTTTCAGAAAGCAAGATTAAATTTTTAGGATCAAACTTGATAGCTGCTAGAACATTTGCCCAAAGCAGCTCATCATCTGCTACAAAAGGAGCAAATATAGTTTTGATAGGCCCATGTTTTATAAGGGGCTTAGCATCTATTACCATGTAGTCTGAATATCTAAAAGACTTTGGTTTTTCTCTTTCTATCATCAAGGAAATATCTTGTTTGATAAGGATATAGTCAGCCATTAGCTCTTCCTTACCTAGAAAATCTTCTTCAAATCTTTCATCAATCATACTTAGTAGTTGATTTACAGTATTTATAGCAAAGGCTTCTTTGTCAATTAGCCTATCGGTAATATTGTAAAGCTCCTCCCAAAGAGGGAAAAGTTCACGCAAACTATCATTGCCATGCCAATTGGTATTATTTAAATTATGGCTAATACGTTCCATAACTTTTATATCTATATTTTCAGTTTTCTTAAATAAAAACTCTTGGATTTTACGACTTACTATCTCTAGCTCATCGTCCTCTCCTGCTTTAAACTTCTTTATATTGGTGTTAGCTATAAGAGGGTGGAGCTTATTTACCTTATCTACGTGTTTTTTAGATCCTGTGTAGGCATAGTTTTTAAATTCTTCTTCACTTGGCCTGCGGTAACCTTGGGTTATCATAAATTTATTCCAAGCGTGGTGTTCCCTATCAGCAAAAATATCACGTAGTGACAAAACATCAGTCTCTCGCCCTGGTTTTACAACTGTTTCATAAAAATGTTTTGAAACATCTTCATGGTTGGATGAGCCAGCCATATAAATCCTATATTTCATAGAAAGGGCAGTCCTTACAGAAGATTTTAGGCTATAGAGGTCATTTTTTATAAAATCTTGCCAAATTTTAGCATCATCCACTCTCTCACCACCGTATTCTCTTGTGTAATATTTGTGAACTTCGTAGGCCTCTTCTAAGATGCTTTCGCTAAATTCTTTGTTACGAAAAGTTGCTGCACTACGTAAATCTACATTATAAAGACTAACAAAATCATTTTCGAGTGTTTCTATACCGCTGGCAAATCTGGTGTAGTTGATAATTAGGCGGTTTTCCTCTATATCCTTAAATTTTTCATAAAGCTGATTGGCAAATTCTGTATAATTTTGCCCATCTTCATGGTGAATTATTATATAATGCTCGTTTATATCAGAAATTTTCCTTGAAAAATTAATGCTTGCATAGGAACTTTCTGTAATAGCTGGATTTATAGTATCACTTACTAATTTACCTTCTATACTAATTTTTGTAGTTTCTTTTAAAAGGGGCATAGCAGTTATAAGAGTTTTATGGGTTTGCTTAGGATTTTTGGTATAAAAAGTAAAGCGACTTTCTACTCCATCCAAGTCAACTGATGCAAATAACAAGCTAAAGAAATCAAGGCCCCTATTTAAATCACCCACTATGGCAATGTCTATATAAGATTTTTCCTCATCCTTTTGGATATAGTTATAAAGGGGTCTATTTTCTATGATAAAGGCTGCTGAAAGAATATTTGCTATTTGTTCATTTTTCTCTATATTAAGACCCGCTTGGATCTCATCCAGCCTTTGGCTAAAGTCACTTACTGTAAGGTATCTGTGGACAGATAAACTTTCTTTTAATAAATCAATAATTTTATCAGTAGTTACTTTATTTAAAAATATTCTGTTTGATTTTTTAAGTAAAACTTCCCTAAGATTGCGGTCTAGGTAGTCCATATCTTCATTTTCTAAATCTTCTGGATACCTATCCATTAAAAGATAGAAAAATGTAACACCAAGCATATATAAATCTATCTCTTCACTGATAAATATTTCCTTGCGTTTGTTGATATTTGATACATAACGCAATTCTGGTGGGATAAAGGCACGTTCATTTGGCATGAAAAATTCTGTAATACTATCTAAATCATCCAAAAATACTGCCGCGTCAAAGTCAAATAATTTTACCCTATCGCGTTTGTAGTCATAGAGGATATTAGCAGGTTTCAGGTCCATGTAGATAATTTCTTTTTGGTGGAGAAAGTGTAATATCTTAGAAGTTTGCCTTAAAACATCTATAATACTACCTAGGTCTAGATTATTGTATTTATCTACACTTTGGGCTTTATCTGTATCATATAAGGCAAAAAGATAGTCATCTGATTTTTCTAGTTTATAGGGCCTTACTATCATATCTTCTAGAATTGGATCGATTTCCACAACTTTTATGTGCTTATCATAGGAATCAATAAATTTTTTGCGGTCCTTAACTAGAGTTAGCAAGCTTTCTTGGTCTTTGGCATCAAAGTGTAATTTTATAGGATCAGCTTCATCCCTTATACCCACTATATCTTCTTCGTTATAATTTGGGAAAAACTCCTTTAAAATCATATTTTTCTTTGGTGGATAAAGGTCATCTACTTTAACTTCATAGACTAGGCAAGAAGCACCAGCACCAACAAGCTTTCCCACTTCTATTTTATATTTTAATTCTCCCCTATCATCCAAGATTTCTACTTCTTGGCCGGATAAAGAAGACCTAGTTTGGTCTATTTCTTTTATTTGGCTGATAAATTCTTCCTGTGTCTTGAAATTTTTCATCTAGTCTTTATTCTCCTATATTTATTAGATACTTAGCCCACAGATCGCGAAAGGCATCTATTGGCTCATCATAAACTACTAGTTTTAATAGAGTTTCCTCATATGGGTTTGATATATTGTACTCATAAAGTCTTGAGTTTCTCAGCTTATAATCCATAAATATAAGGTAGTTTCTCTTTCTTTTGGCTGGGGTTGATAGTTTATCAAACCATATATCCTCATTTTCTAGGACAAAAGATAGAAAATACAGGGTAATTAGCCTTGATCTAGTAATTTGTGATATCTTATTTTTTTCTATAATAGCATTTAGGTTTTCGTGTTTTATTTTTGTATCTTTAAGCAAGTCATCTAGGGCTAGTATTTGATCTTCTGGCAAAGTTACATCTTCATTTGATATTATGGCATCTTCATTATAAAGATAGGATAATAGTGAAGAAATTTTTTTCTCAGATATATAGATTGAGTCTTGCTCTACCCTTTCGATACCCGCTATCTCATTTTGGTAAATATAATCGCTATATTCTTCTCCAGAACCTAGGATAGGTACTTCATCCTTATAGGTAAAGTTATCACTTTTTAGGCTGATTTCTTTTTGACCTCCTGTTGGATTTTTTTCGAGTACATATTTTTTTTCTGGATAATAGGTTTTAGTATCCCTTCTTTTATCTGATTTAAAAACAAAGGGCATATCTTGAGTAATTATTATATCATCATCATTTTTGTAGAATATTTTTACATTTCCTCTTGAAAAAAAATCGGCATTTTGAGTAGAACCATCATCATTGCCATATTTTACATTTGAAAAACCAGCTATTTCATAGTCAAGCTTTTCTTCTACTTCATAGAAGGTGGATATAAATTCACTTTTTATAGTCCTATTAGTATTTTCACTAACTAAATCCTTATGGTAGGCTATAATATTTTGAATAACAGCATCATCCACCTGCTTCATATTGCGGTACTCATTTAGATAATCATCTAGGGAGTTTTGTAAGATAGTTGTATTTAGGTTGGTATCTTTTTTTTCTACCCTAACATCTAAAAGTTCATCTTGGTGGTCATAAAGATAGTTTGCCCTTACAAAAAAATTGACAGGATTATCTGGAAAGTGTTTTAGGGCAATATAAACCAAGGCTTCCTTTTTATCCCAAATGTTAAGCCCTGTTTCTTCTAATGCTTTCATCAAAAATACTTCTAGCTCAGCAAGATCCATACCTAGGCCAAAGCCATATATAAACATCTTATCACGGCCTATTACACTTGCCTTAAAGTCTTTTCTGATTTGTGTTTTTTTCCAAATTTTCCTGTCATCTTTGTCATAGTCCAAAGATCCATAGACCTCACTTTTTGAACCGTGAGGGTAGAGATTTTTTTCTCTAAACAAATCCACTACTAGGTCTATGATTTTTTCAAAATCTTGATTTTTTTCTCTTTTTTCTATAGAGCTAAATATGTCTGCTGCCTTATCACCTATATCCTCTTGGGCAAAACCAAGATCCCTATAATGGCTAAGGAGCAAAAAATTAATTATGTATTTATAAAAAGGTATCTTTTTTCTAAGAGCTATGGTGTTATTAGCACCAATTTCTATAGATTCTATATCTAGATACTCCCCAGAACTGATATTTTTTTGCCATTCAAACTCATTAGTTTCAATTACGGTAGTTTCTCCAGAAACTATTGCATTTTCCATACAAGCTCCTTAATTAATATATTCATATGTTTGATCAAACTCTTCCCTGTCTATTAAGTTAAAATCAACATTTTCAATAAGGTCTCCATCTCTTTTGACATCATATATTAATATAATATCATTTTTTTTAGCCTTAAGGGTAGTGCCCCACAAGTCTGCCTGGTAAAAATATTTTTCCGAGTTAGGATTTATCAAAAGCTTGCCAGTTTCTAGCAAATACCTTATGACTTCATCATCCTCATCGCCATACTGCCAGCTACAAAGAATCACTGGAAACTGTTCGTACTTATATCCATCTAGGTGGCGGTGGTGTTTTAAAAATCTTTCGCGCGCATTAGGGTAGGGATTGTTAGCATTATCAATTTTTACAAAGTCCCCAACCTTAGCCACCTCTCCTGATGTAGTAGTCTCTGTCGAGTAGACCTCATAATAATCCTTATGCTTAATAATTTGTCCACTAGTAATAAAGTCTTTTTCAAGGTCTGTTCCAGTCCCCAGCTCAAAAGCCTTTACGTAGACATTAGTTTTTTTAACTTTTTTCATAGTTCCTCATTCAAATTTTAATTTATATAATTTTTAAATATAAGTATCCCTAGGTATATCCTAGGGTTTCACTAGGTAATATTTTACCATAAAATTTTAAATATTTATATCGCTTTATAGTAATATTGTAAAAATCACAATATTTATAAAATGATAAGCCCCACACGAAGACAACACCTTAATAACTTATGAGGTAAAGTGGGGTAAAACTCTCTCTCAACCTTTTAAAATCCCATTTAAGACATACTTTAAAGTTTAAAATAATTTCCTAGTATTTGGGTACTATAACTAATGAAGTTAATCTTATAATCTCTAAATACTTTAAGTTGACTTTTAGTTTAGAATGATTATAATATTCATGTAACCATTAGTAAAAAATACTAAAGAGTATATAAAAGGAGATATAATAATGGCATTTATCGGTAAAACCCTACCAGAATTTGAACTTGACGCTTATAACCCAACAAAAGACGAATTTACAACAGTTTCTAGTGAAGATCTTAAAGGAGACTGGAAAGTTCTTATCTTCTATCCTGCAGACTTTACATTTGTTTGCCCAACAGAACTAGAAGATATGCAAGATAACTACGAAGCTATAAAAGACCTAGGTGCAGAAGTTTACTCAGTGTCAGTTGATACACACTTTGTTCACAAAGCTTGGCATGATAATTCAGAAAGAATTAGTAAACTTCAATATACAATGATTGCTGATAGCAACAAAGAATTAGCAAGAGAACTAGATATCCTTGATGATTCAGGTAAAGCTTTAAGAGCAACATTTGTAATTGACCCAGAAAATGTTATCCAAACAGTAGAAATCAATGCTGATGGTATAGGTCGTAAAGCAGCTGTAAACATTGATAAAATCAAAGCTGCAAAATACGTTGCAGAACACCCAGGTGAAGCTTGCCCTGCAAAATGGCAAGAAGAAGGAGATGAAGTACTAACTCCAGGCCTTGACCTTGTAGGTAAACTATAAGATAAAAAGGAAAACTAAATAGATGCTAGAAAATAATTTAAAGCAACAGTTAGCCCAATATCTTGACATGTTAAAAACAGAAGTCACTATTGGGCTTTCTGCTACTAATGATGAAAATTCTAAAAAAGTAAGAGAATTTGTTAAAGAAGTAGCAGAACTTTCAGATAAAATAAAAGTCGAAGAAAAAGAATTAACCTACACACCTTCATTTGAAGTAAAAGGTGACTTTGACCACGGTAAGATTGTCTTTGCAGGTGTACCCCTAGGCCATGAATTTGCTTCTTTTGCCCTAGCTATGCTTCAAGCAGGTGGGGTTGCACCAAAGGTAGATGAGACTACTAAAAAAAGAATAGAATCTATAAAGGCTAGCGATTTTGAAACAATTGTTTCACTTTCTTGCCACAACTGCCCAGATGTAGTTCAAGCCCTAAATATTATGGCAATTTTAAATCCAAATGTTAACCACACCATGATAGAAGGATCCATGTTCCAAGATATAGCAGAAAGCCGTGATGTCCTTGCAGTACCAGCTATCTTTAAAGACGGAGAATTTTTAGAAGGCGGTAAGCAAACCATGGATAGCCTTTTGGATAAAATTGCAGGTGGCAAATCAAAAGATGACTTTGCTGACAAGGCAGCCTTTGATGTTCTAATAATCGGTGGAGGCCCAGCAGCAGCAACTGCAGCAGTTTATGCAGCTAGAAAAGGTGTATCAACAGGACTAGTTGCAAGTGAATTTGGTGGACAAGTAATAGAAACCCTCGGTATAGAAAATATACCAGGATTTAAATATACAGAAGGTCCATCATTTATGGGGCAAATGGAAGATCAAGTAAGGGCCTTAGGTGTAGATATCATGACAGGAACCCTTGCGGAAAATATCAAAGAAAGTGAAAACTCTTCCCAAGACCTCCGCCTAATCGAAGTAGAACTAGATAACGGTGCAAAACTAGAGGCAAGATCAGTAGTAATCGCAACTGGTGCAAGATGGAGACTTTTAGGTATCCCTGGCGAAATCGAATTTAAAAACAAGGGTGTAGCCTATTGTACCCACTGTGATGGCCCATTATTTAAAGGCAAAAAAGTAGCAGTAATCGGTGGAGGAAACTCAGGAATCGAAGCTGCCATAGACCTAGCCGCTATGGTAGAGCACGTTACAGTTATAGAATTCTTACCAGAATTAAAAGCAGACCAAGTTTTAAAAGACAAACTATTTAGCCTAGACAATGTAGAAGTAATCAAAAATGCTCAAACAACAGGCCTATATGGTGAAAATAAACTACAAAGACTAGAGTACCTAGACCGTGAAACAAATGAAGAACACGCTATAGATGTAGAAGGTTGCTTCATCCAAGTAGGTCTAGTACCAAACACAGACTGGCTAAAAGAAAGTGAAGTAGAACTTACTGATAGGGGAGAAATAATAGTAAACCCAGATGGATCAACAAGCCTAGAATCAGTATATGCGGCAGGTGATGCAACAAACAGCCTATTTAAACAAATAGTAATAGCAGCAGGATCTGGTGCAACAGCAGCCCTTGGTGCCTTTAACTATCTAATGAGAAACTAATATAAACTAAACCGGGATTTTAATTTTCCCGGTTTTTTTATTCCTTATTTTTTTTCGCCTTTTTTTCTAAAGCTTTTAATGATTTTAAATATTCTCTCTCTACGCTAGAAACCTCAGCGGTTTGATATTTCTTGTACTCTTGCTCTGCTTTGGCTATAGCTTTTTTCTGACTTATTTTACCAGCATTATCTAGTACTTCTTCACCTGTGCTACTGAGTATAACATCAAGGTGATCTATGTAATCCTGCATATACATAGGTTTTCTTTTTATAGCTTGAATCTCAGCAAAATCAAAATACCCTGAAACTAAATTATTTAATATTTTAAGTTCTTCTTCAGTTAAATAATTTTTTGCTACTCTGATATCTTTCTTCATAGGTACTTCTCCTGAAAAAGTGGTAAGACCCATAAAAGGTTCATTCGCATTAGAGCGTTCGTATATAATTTCAGCCGCTGTATGACCATGAGCTGCATAATGTAATTTATTCTGAACTATTTTGAAAAATTTAATTGATTCATCACTTTTGGGATTGTAATCAACGCTAGTAGCATATAAGTCTAGAACTTGCCTATACATCATTTTTTCTGAAGATCTTATGTCTCTTATTCTATCTAAAAGTTCATCCCAGTAGGTGCCCCCACCCATGTTTTTTAGCCTGTCATCATCTAGAGTGAATCCTTTAATCATATATTCTTTCAATCTTTCAGTGGCCCATATCCTAAAATTAGTAGCTATATTTGATTTAATTCTATACCCTAAGGATATTATCATATCTAGATTATAATAATTTGTATCGTAAGTTTTCCCATCTGAAGCTACAGTTGGAATTTTCCTTGTAACATCATCTTTATTAAGCTCACCTTCATTTAGTATATTGCGTATATGATCGTTAACATTAGATTTACTAGATTTATAAAGTTCTACTAGCTGATTTTGATTTAACCAAATGGTATCACCTTCTAACCTCACACTTATTTTCGTATTTCCATCTTCAGTTTGATAGATTATTATTTCACCTTTGTCATAACTTTCCATTTATTATCCTTTCTTGTTTATATAAAACTTATTGTCTAAATTCAGTTGTTCGGAATTTCCGGACAACTGGAAATAATAATTATTATGTATTATAATTAATTTACTATATAGGTAATCGGAACAATTTTTCATCATACTTACTATATTCTACAGACTTTAAGTTGAAATATTCTTCTAGCTTCTTAAAAACATATTGATCTTATAATTTTTTCTAAAAGATATAGTCATCTCAACCATTGATATATCATCCTTATTTTCATCTATAATCTTTATCTTTCTTACCTCAGCACCTTAATTTGCAGTAAAGTTTAAAAATCTAATCTGGTTAACGTTGTATGTATTAAAAACCATAACATAAGATTTGGTAAATCTCTTATTATAATATCACTAAGAGGCTTTAGGGATATCAAGGTTATAAGACACATAATAATAGCGATTATAGCTCCTTCATAATTATCCAATTCCTACTGCGAGATCTATAGCTCCAGATAGCCACAAAGTAGCCGCTGTGGTAAGTCCAGATACTTCATAATTTTTTTGGAGTATAGTACCAGCACTAAGGAATCCTATCTCGCTTACAACTTCTCCAGCAAATCTTGTAGCATCCCACTTCTCATTTCCATAAAACTCTTCAAAACCATCTACGACAATTAGCATGATAAGGAATGCTCACACACTTACAATAAAACCTGCTGCTCTATTTCTAGATTCTCTTTCCCATCCTATCAAATCTCTCAAAAAAGCAGCTAGTAGCAATCTAGCTCGAACTATTAATACTTCCACGCTCTTCCTCCTCCATAGATTATTATCCTGTCATAGCTTTATATTTAGCCTATATAAAAGACTATAGACCAATATAAACAAAAAACCAGTCGCTCATCAGCAACTGGTTATACTAATATATTTATTTATAAATTATCCTAACATCCACAAGTTGCACCAGAACCACAACCACATCCACCTTCATCATCCATATCATCAAGGTCTGAATCTGGGAATAGGTACTCGTAGAACTCTGAATTTTCTGGATATCTGCGAGTTATAACTACCTCATCATTTAATAAAACGATAGGCAGTACGTCTTCTCCATTTTTATCTAAAAATCTACTTACAATTTTGTTCTCATCAAATTTTTCTTTTTCATCATCTAAGTTATATCTAGTAATACCAGCACCTACATTTGTAAGTTCCGTAACAATCGTATTAACTCTATCAAGTTCCTTGCTATCAATGCTACTTACACTTGGTTCATATATATATAAATTTCTCATTAATTCCTCCATTGAAATTGATTATCATTATATATTTATAATACCATATGACTTTTAAAAATCCTAGATAATAAGCAATTATAAAAATCAGCCCTAGTATAACTAAGGCTGATTTTTTATGATAATCTTTAAAAATATTTTTACAATTATCGGTTAAATTTATATTCCATTGAGTTTGCAATTCTTACTAAGAGTAGCATTACTGGTACCTCTACCAAAACTCCTACTACAGTCGCAAGGGTTGCACCAGATGATAGGCCAAATAGTGAAATAGCAACAGCTACAGCTAGTTCAAAGAAGTTAGATGCTCCTATCATGCCGCATGGAGCAGCTATAGAATAAGGCAATTTTGCAAGATATGCCATGCCAAAAGTTAGAGCAAATATAAGAAAGGTTTGAAGTATAAGTGGTACTGCTATAAGAGCAATATCTAGAGGTTGGTCGATAATATTCATCCCTTGGAAAGAAAATATAATTATTAAAGTTAGTAAGAGTCCTACCATAGTATATTTATCAAATGATGGGATAAATACATTGTTTAAATAATCTTCACCCTTATTATTTATCACATATCTCCTAGTTATGATACTAAGTATTAGTGGCACTACTATAAATAGTAGGATAGATAAAAGTAGGGTTCCCCAAGGTATATTGATATTTCCCCTCTTTAGTAAAAAGCTTACTATAGGTATATAGGCAAATAGCAAAATCAAGTCATTACTAGCTACTTGAACTAGGGTATAGGCACTATCTCCTCTTGTTAGCTTACTCCAAACAAATACCATGGCTGTGCATGGAGCTGCTCCTAATAAAACTGCTCCTGCTAGGTATTCTGATGCTAGATTTTCTCTAATGATATTCTTGTAAACTCCAAAGAAAAATAGCCTAGCTATAAGATACATAGTAAAGGGCTTGATAATCCAGTTGGCAATCCAGGTTATAAACAGTCCCTTAGGATTGTTTTTGATATTTTTTATACTCTTAAAATCAATCTTTAGCATCATAGGATAAATCATAATCCATAAAAGTATGGTTGTTGGGATAGATACATTGTAAAACTCAAACTCTCCCAAAGCCTCCGGAATAGCAGGTAGGAAACGTCCGATTAAAACACCTATAGCCATGCATATTAAAACCCAAAATGTAAGATTTCTTTCAAAAAAACTTATATCTTGTTGTTTTTTCATCTAGCAAACTCCTCATCTATTTCACTGATTAAGTCCTTTAATTTTCCTTCGATTTCATCTATTACCTTGATAAATTCCTCATCAGACTTACCAGTAGGGTCTTCTATGCCCCAGTCATACTTTTTGTGCTTAAAGGGAAGTATTGGGCATACCACATTGCAACCCATAGAGATGACATAGTCTACTTCAGGTAGATCATCTATGAGTTTGGAATATTGGTCTTTTTCCATATCTATCCCATGTATTTCTTTCATAAGCCTTACTGCATCTTGGTTTATCTGAGCTACTAGCTCAGTTCCTGCAGAGTAAAAATCTATTCTTTCTCCTGCAAATTTCTTGCCAAGGGCCTCAGCTATCTGAGACCTGCAAGAATTGTGAACGCATATAAATGCAACTTTTGTTTTCTCTGTCATAATACCTACTTAATTAATTTATCTAAATTAGATCCCTTAATTTGGTCACTAGACCATGGGATTATTGTATAGTTACCGTCTGTGCGTTTATCAACTTTATTTATCCATTCTAGCTCACTATTAGCCTTAGCTTGTAGGGTCTTATTAGTAGAGCCAGTCTTATATATAGATGAATTTATAATCCACCAATTGCTATAAATTCCCGCTCTTTTTAGATCTTCTTCAAGTCTTACGGACTCATAGAAAGGAGTAGGTTCAGCAAGTGTTACAATAAGTACTTCTGTTTCCTCACTATTTTTTAGTCTAGGTAGAAGTTTTTTTGCTGACTCTGGAACATTACCCTGATTTTTTTCTATCTCTTGGTTGTAGGATTCTGTAGAGTCTAGTAGAAGAAGTGTATGACCTGTTGGAGCTGTATCTATAACAACAACTTCACTATCAGCCTTATCCACCACATCTGCAAAGGCTCTAAATACAGCAATCTCTTGAGTACATGGAGATCTTAAGTCTTCTTTTACATACTCCAAGTCATCATCAGACATTGTTTTTTTAGCATTATCTAAAACTTCTTCTTGGTATTTTTTAAGCTCTTGTTCTTCATCTATATGGCTTATAGTTAATAAGTCATCTTCTTCAATCATGCCAGTCAAATGGTTAGCTGGGTCGGTTGTAGTTAGGTGGACCTTTTGCCCCTTATCTCGAAGTCCCTTGGCAATGGCAGATGCTAGTGTGGTCTTTCCTACACCACCCTTTCCCATGGTAAAGATAACTTTTTTCTCATTTTTATATAAGTCATCTACTATATCTTTTAGCCTTGCGTTTTCATTTATATTAATATCTACATCACTAGTATAGTCCTTATCCTCAACTAACAAGGACTTTAAATTTTCGATACTATTTAAGTTGTATCCCCTAAGTGGGATAAAGTAAGTTTCAAGATTCTTAATACCTTCTGGCATCGCATCGAGGGATTCTTTTTGTTTATTATAAAAAGCTTTTGAAACTTCATCATCATAGTCACTTAAAAGACCATTTATGATAAGGATTTGATTGTTAATACCTAATTCTGATAGTTCAGCGGAGGCTCTATTTGCTTCAAGAAGAGGAGTTTCCTCAGGTCTTGCAACTAATACTAGGCTTGTAAGCTTGCCATCAGCTAGGGTATCTACAGCAAACTTGTATGTTTCTTTTTCATCTTCTAGACCTGATAATTGACCTAGGCATGAAGCTCCGTGGGTGCTTTCACTGATAAAGCTCGTCCAAGCAGAAGGAAGTTGGAGCATCCTTAGGGTATGGCCCGTTGGTGCAGTATCAAATATTATATAATCATATTTATCTTTAAGGTCTGAATCAGTTATAAACTTAGAAAATTCATTAAAGGCAGCTATCTCAACAGTACAAGATCCGGATAATTGCTCTTCCATATTTTCTATTACACTAGCAGGTAACTGTCCTCTGTAAGGACCAACCACACTTTCCTTATACTCATTAGCAGCTTCTATAGGATCTAGGTTTGCAACAGTAAGACCATCCACACCTTCTATCCTCACACCTTTATTATTAAGCTCCGTTTCAAAGACATCCTGAAGATTAGAAGCTGGGTCAGTACTTATTAATAGGACTTCATTGCCCATATCAGCTAGGCTTATTGCACTAGCACAGGCAGTAGAAGTCTTACCAACTCCTCCCTTTCCTGTGAAAAATAAGTATTTAGTTAAGTCAATTTCCTTAATATCAAATTCTTTCACTTAAAGTCACTTCCTTTCTCTTGTTGCTATTAGCAGCAGCATCCACTGCCAGAGCAGCAAGATCCGCCATCAATGTTTGTTTCTTCTATGGCATCATTATCTAAAAATAACATTTCATAAAACTCTTCATTGCTAGGATACTTACCTGTCATAACAACTTCATCATCTACAATTACAACTGGTAGAACACCTTCACCCTTTTCATCCAATAGCTTATTAATAGTTTTGTTATCCACAAACTCTTTAGTATTGTTAGTTAAGTTATATCTATCAATGCTAGCCCCACTTTTTCTAAGCTTATCAACTAGGCTAGACACTCTCATCAAATCTTCATCTGGGCTTGGTCCACATACACCTGTAGAGCAACACATAGCACCTTCATATATATACATCTTTTTCATAAAATCCTCCCTTAATTTAAAATCATCCTATATGTAAAAAATACATATAGACACATTCAAATATTTCTATATGTTTTAGAAAAAATATTTGCCTAGGATTTTACACCTTGCAAATACAATCATCTTGGATATGAAATATAAGCTTTAAACTATCCTCAATCTCATCTAAACAATCCTTATTTAAAGAGTAGTAGGTATTCTTACCCTCTCTTCTGCTAGAAACAAGCCCGACCTCTTCAAGCTTTCTCATATCATGAGATAGGGTGGGTTGGCTAATATCAAATTTCTCAAGTATCTCACAAGCACAAAGCTCATCGCAAGATAACATATCTATAATCTTAAGCCTCTTAGGATCAGAAATCACCTTTAGCTTTTTAGATATATTTTCATAATCAACACTCATAATCCACCTCATATAGAAATATCTCTATATGTTATAATACTGGTGGATTTGGGGGTGTCAAGTGGAAAATCGACCAAGACAAAAATAGTATCAATATCAGATACAAAAAACCAGCCATGAATCTTACTCATAGCTGGTTTAAACCTTATATTAGCAGCTGCAACTGCCACCGCAGCCACAACCATCATCAGCAAAATCATCCATATCATCTAAATCAGAAGCAGGGAAGAATATCTCATAGAACTCTTCGTTGGTAGGATACCTACGGCTGATAACAAGCTCATTGTTTACTACAACAATAGGAAGCACGTTTTCGCCATTTTCCGCCAATAACCTACCTACAATCTTATTCTCATCAAACTTAGCCCTATCATCATCCAGGCTATAGCGAGTAATGCTAGCACCAATATTATTAAGATGATCAACAATATCACTAACTCTAGCTAATTCCTCATAAGAATCACAACCACAAGCTCCTGACATACAACAATCAACCTTCTCATATATATATAAATTTCTCATAAAATCCTCCATTGAGTTAAAATTATAATATATGTAAACACACATATAGATATATTTAAATACTTCTATGTGTTAAAAAAAATATTTGCTTTGGATTTATTCCTTGCAAATACAATCATCTTGGATATGGAATATAAGCCCGAGGCTATCCTCAATCTCATCCAAACTAGCCTTATCTAAAGAGTAGTAGATATTCTTACCCTCTCTCCTACTAGAAACAAGACCAACTTCTTCAAGTTTTCTCATATCATGAGATAAGGTAGGCTGGCTAATATCAAATTTTTCAAGTATCTCACAAGCACAAAGCTCATCGCAAGATAACATATCTATAATCTTAAGCCTCTTAGAATCAGAAATCACCTTTAGCTTTTTAGATATATTTTCATAATCAACACTCATAATCCACCTCATATAGAAATATCTCTATATGTCATGATACCGGTGGTTTAGTTGACGTCAATTATTTTTTTAAATTAATGGAAATTTTATCTGTATAATTAAATAAAATTACTAATCTTAAAATATTTACTAATAAAAAACCAGTCACTTTTATATCGTGACTGGTTTTTGCTCTATTAAATACTAATCTTACAAGATACATGTAGGATATAGCAAATATATATCTGAGTATATTAATATATTCCTATATTTACTTATCTTCTGCTGCTGCGTTTTGACCAGTTATTCTACCAAATACAACTGTATCTACTATTGCGTTTCCACCAACTCTGTTAGCTCCGTGGATACCACCCGTAACTTCTCCAGCTGCAAATAATCCTGGTATTGGGTTGCCATCTTTATCTAGTACGTGAGCACCTTCATCTATTTTTAAACCACCCATAGTGTGGTGAAGGGCAGGTGTTCTAGGAACGGCTACACAAGGACATTCTTGAATTTTATTTGTAAATAATTCTCTACCAAATTCATCAAGTGGGTTCTTGGATGAAGTGATCCTGCTCCTTATCCAATTTCATCATCAAATGCTATACCAAGAGATTTTAGCCATTCTAGACCATCATCAACTTGGCTTTTCAGAACTTTTACTAGTTCTGGATTAGCAACTTCATCTCCTGCTTAATAAGTTTGCTCATAGAAAAGTTCTTCACTATCTTCTATACCTGCATGTTCTTGAAGTTCTGGGTCTGGAGCGTTGTAGATACCACCACAAAGAATAGTATTACCACCGACAAAGCCGTTTTTCTCAACAACTACAACAAGATGAACCAGCTTGAGTAGCTTCAACTGCAGCGGTGAGACCTGCACTACCACCACCGACACTTACTATGTCAGTATCTATTTCAGATTTTGTTAAGGTAAATGGATAAAATATTAACATTTTTTGTAAAAATTTAGGTTAAATCCTAAAAAAGCTACTTAAGTAAGTTTATAAAAAATAACCGGAATTAATAGTCTAATCCCGGTTATTTTAATATTTATTTTAAATAACTTGCCAGTCTTTTTTACCACTGGATATATTTTTTATATAGTCTACCAACTTGTTATTTTCAAGCATTTGCCTATCTATAAAATAAACACCAGCTGCTGCGGCTATTTTTTTGATTTTTGATGTATCATCATTGGAGTTTGATGATATTAGTATAGGTTTTGCATCTATACCAAATTGTTTAATATGGTTATTAATCTCATAAAGGTCTTCATCCTTTATATTATCCTTTATGGTTGAGATAATGAAGGTTGAAAATCCTTTGGTACATACTATATCTAATAGGGTTTCTATGGCTAGGCTATCCTCGCTATAATCATCATAGGCCTTCCACCTTAGATTTACGTTTATTTTTATCTCATCAAAGAAGTCTGCATATTTAATAAGCTCAAAATAAGTATAAAGCTTTAAGATATTGCCTTGGCTAGCGAAAAAATCTCTAAAGACAATCCCACCCAGTTCATAGTTAAGGACTATTTTTTTATTATCAATAGCCTTTATATAGGAAAGGTCATCTATATGGTTAAATACTCTGCTATAGTCATCAGCATAGCCCTTATCAATATCTATCATTATTTGATCGGCCTTTTTTGCAAACTCATTAGGATTTTGAGCTTCATAATCATAAGAAAAAGAGAACTTATCAGTTACAATCGCATAACTATAATCATAGTTATTTTCCTCTATTTCTGTTTTTAATAATTTAAAATCCTCATTGTACTGCCACATATTTTCAGAAATATAGGTGCCAATATCCCTAGAAAGCTCATCATTATAAGAATGGATTTTAAGCCTACCTGGATTAAGGGGGAACTTGTAATCAATTATCAAGTCTTCTTTGACCAAATCATCTAATAATTTATTTAAATTTCTATACTTTTGATAATCATCTTTTCTAAACTTAAAGTTTCCAACCTCTATTAGGCTGTGCTTATCACACCTTTTATAATCATCAAGATCTAGCTTATAGTAGTGCTCGTTATAGGCTATGGCTTTTACAAAATCTTCCCAGTCTTTTGAATCTAACTTTAAATACAGTTCCCATATTCTTGGATAATAGTCTATAAGACTGCTTATATTAGTTAAAGACTTATTATCTACAACCTTGGCGTTGTTTAAAAAGAAAGTTTCTTCAACTGTAAGAGACCTTTTGGATATATAATAGTCTAGGGCCTCATAGTTGCCTACCCAATCATTAAAGCCCCTATATTCTACATATTCCAAGTCGTTAAACTCAGGCCTCATGGCATCAGCATGGCTGTTTAGGGTAAAATCTACTATGGCATTTTCCCTAGAATAATACTTAAGCTGGTCATAGCTGATTACTTCGATATTTATTGATTTTTGTAGTCTTTTATTCTCTAGAAAGCTCTTTATCCTAAACATCTTATTGTGATCTATAGGCTCATCTGTTAAAAATATTAGGTTATCTGGATAAAACTTTATAGTTGCTATGATATTGGCCCATAGGTTCTTATCATCAGCTATAAAAGGCTTATAAATAGTTCTTATTTTTTTAGATATTATTAAGGGAATAAAGTCAATAAGCAAATATTCTGAATCTCTAAAGGCTATGTCCCTATTTCTTTGCACAAGTAAGTTTAGGTCATTTTTTATCTGATAGTAATCAGTAGATAAGACTCTCAAATCAGGCTTTGCTTCATTGAGGACTTGCTCTATTTCATAAGTTAAAACATTTAGGGAGTTATTGGCGTAAAATTCATTTTCTATAATTTTATAGGCTAGGCTTACTAGCTGCTCCCATAAGGGTTTTAGCTTCTTTAAATACTTATTATCTTCCCACAGGGTATTATGCAAGATATTTAGCATCCTATACTGGATTTGCTGGCCCTTATGGATAGTTTTTTCCCTGATTAGTTGATCAATTTCATAGGATACTGCTGCTAATTTATCCATCTGCCCATTTTTTACCAAATTCAGATCTGTATTACATATAAAAGGATGCAATTTATTTTGGTAATCAGCATAATTTTTTTCATCAATGTAAGCGTAGGAATATAGCTCTTCTGTGGTTGGCACCCTGTATCCTTGGGCTATCATGAACCTATTCCAAGTGTGATGCTCATAGTCTGCCAAAATATCTCTTAAGCTTACAAAAGGTAGGTCTTTTCCCTTAGTTAAAACCTTATTATAATATATAGCTGCTACATCAGAATGTTCATCAATCCCTGCCATATAAATTTTATAATTTATAGATAGGACCGCCCTTAAGCAGGCCTTTAAGTTGTA
This sequence comes from Anaerococcus groningensis, assembly GCF_046365465.1. NCBI lineage: Bacteria > Bacillati > Bacillota > Tissierellia > Tissierellales > Peptoniphilaceae > Anaerococcus > Anaerococcus groningensis. The sequence continues at coordinate 46,394 of NZ_JBGMEG010000007.1, forward strand.
GAAATCTTCTCTTAAAAATCCCTCCCAAACACTATCAAAGTCTACCCTCTCGCCCAGATAATTCATGATATTTATCCTATAATATTCAAAGGCTTGGTCTAGGAGCATCTCACTATAATTTCTATCGGATAAGGATGCTGCACTTAAAAGACTTAGATTATAAAATAATATATTTTCTTCTTTTCTAATGTCTACTTCTTGGTTGTTGATAGAATAGTTTAATATTACCCTAGCTTGCTTATCATCCTTATATTTTTCGTATAAGTTATTAGCTAGATCAGGGTACTCATAGCCTGTCTTATCTAGGATGAGTATATATGATTGGTCTATGGCATCAGTAGCTAAATCAAAGTTTATATAGGCGTAGGGCCCATCCGTGATATTTTTATTTATTTTTTTATTCTTCACCCTACCTTTTACTGAAATATTAGTAGTTTGAGCTAGGAGGGGATTTTCGATAAGCATATCCTGGTAGTACTTGGAGGGGTTCTTATCATAAAGAGTTATTCTAAGGTCTACACCTTCAAGATTTACTAGGGAAAATATAAAGCTAAAAAATGTTCTAGAAATATTATTATTACCTACAATGGCTACATCAATATGCTTAGAGTCCTCTTCTTGCCTTATATAATTATATAGGGGATGGTAATTTAAAAATTGAGCTGTGGATAAAATATTATAAAACTCTACATCATCAATAAATTTAAGGTTGTTTTCTATCTCGATTAGTTTATTTTTAAAATCACTTACACTTATAAACCTATGGATTGTGATACTTTCTTGGATTAGCTCTATTATTTTCTCAGTAGCCTTAGAATTTAAGAGGATTTTCATAGATTTTTTGTTTAAAACTTCTCTTACATTCCTAGCTAAAAAATCCATATCCTCATTTTCACGTTCTATTGGATACCTGCCCATTAGCAGATAGAAAAAAGTAACCCCCAGCATGTATAGGTCAACTTCTTCTGATATAAACAATTCTTTCCTGTGGGAAATATCAGTTATATACCTTAGCTCTGGTGGGACAAAGGCTTTTTCGCTAGGCATGTAAAATTCGTTTACATAATCAAGTTCTCTAAGGTCTATGGCCGCATCAAAGTCAAACAACTTTACCTTGTTGCTGCTATAATTGTATAAAATATTGGCCGGTTTTAAGTCCATGTAGATAATATCATTTTTATGCAGGTGGATTAAAATATCAGCAGTTTGCTTAATTATTTCTATTATCCTTGCCAAATCTAAATTGTAATACTTATCTACACTGTTAGCAGTATCTACCTCATAGAGGGCATACAAATACGAATTGTCAATCTCTAGCCTATAGGGTCTTACGATTTTGCCGTGAAGGTTGGTATCCATATCCAAAATTCTGATATGCTTATTATAAGCATCCATGAATTTATCTCGGTCCTTACGAAATCTGTCTTCTGCTTCTGGCTCTAAAAATTCAAAATTTAATTCTAGCTGGCTTATTGGATTTCTACTTGCTTTAATCATGCTTTCATTATAATTAGGGTAGAATTCCTTCATAATCATTCTTTTCACAGGTGGATAATTATCATCTACGCATACATCATAAACTAGGGAAGACCCGCCTGCCCCAATGAGCTTATCTACTCTAACCTCATACTTAACCTCACCTAGCATACTGATGATATTAAATTTTTCTCCTGCTAGGGGGATCCTATTTGTATTAACCTTATTTTTAATCCTGTTAATAAACTCTTCCTGCGAATTAAAATTTTTCATCTTTAATCTCTCTTTTTGTCTATGTTAGCTACATATAGGGCCCATAAATCTTTAAATGCCTCAATAGGGTCATCATCAACCACTAGCTTTAATAATACACACTCATAAGGGTTTGAAGTGTTGTATTCATAAAGCTTGCAATTTCTTAGCTGATGGTCCATGAAAATTAAATAATTTCTTTTTCTTTTTGTAGGATTTTCTAAGTAATCATCCCACTTATCTTCGTTATTTAAAACAAAGTCTAGGAAAAATACAGTAATTAATAAGTCCCTACTTAACTTATCAAGCTCATTATTTTCTATAATAGCACTTAAATCTTCTAGCCTTATTTTTGTATCCTTTAAAAGATCATCCAGTAAGGCTAGTTTTTCTTCACTTATTTCAGGATAGGACTTTTTTGTAGGTGTACTTTTTTTATATAGGTAGGCTAAGATAGCATCCTTGTAGCTATCAGTTATATAAAAAGCATCAGAGGCTACACTTTTTATAAATTCATAGTCATTTACAAAGGCAAAGTTTTTGTAAGATTCTTTATGAATTAAAAGAAGGGCATCTTCCTTTTTATCATAAAGATTACTAACTAGACTAAGCTTTATCTTTCTTTCTTCTGGGCTTTTAGCAAGCCTATATTCCCTATATGGATGATAGATTAAAGTTTCCTGAGTTAAGTCTGACCTCCAGATAAATTTATCGTCTGGACCTAAAGTTATATCTTTATCAGAGCTATAGCTTATTTCAACTTTTCCCCTAACAAAAAATTTAACATCCGCTATATCTTCCTCTAGCCTATCAGCCAATCTTTTTTCTATACCTTCAAAGCTACTAATAAACTCAGTCTTTATAGTCCTACTAGTATTTTGGCTAACTAATTCCTTGTAATAGCCAATTATATCCAAAATTAAATCATCGCTAGCCCTTTCTACATCTACAAAGGTACTTAGGTAGACATTTATATAATTTTGTAAGACTACGGTATTAAGGCTTGCAAGTTGGTCTACATCTTTTAATTTATTAAAATCACCTGTATAATCATACAATTCATTGGCTCTGATATAAAAATTTAGAGAATCCTTAGGAAAAAACTTAAAGGCTATGTAAGCAAGCCCTTCTTTTTTATCCCAAATATTAAGTCCAGTTCCTTCAAGGACCTTCATCAAAAAAGTTTCTAGCTCTTCTATATCCATACCTAGGCCAAAAGCATAGGCTATCATCCTATCTCTGCTTATAAAATCAGCCTTTAAATCAGCAAGGATTTCTTCTTTACTTATAGATAATATTTCACAATCTTCACTTAAAGCAGACCCACTAGCAACAGATGGCAACTGATTGCTCCTGTAAGTTCTTTTTTCAAATTCATCTGCTATAAAGTCAACTAGTTTATTAAGTTCTTGGCTTTCTTCATTTTTTTCTATAGCATCAAATATAGCATAAGATTTCTCACTGACCTTTTTCTTATCAATACCAAATGCTTCATAATTTTCAGTAAGCAAATAATTGATAAAATACTTATAAAAAGATATCCTCTTTTTTAAAGATAGGGTATAGTCTTTGCCAAAATCTATTTCTTCTATAGGAGTTGACTCGTGTTTAGTAACATCCTTTATCCATGTAAACTCCATGTTTTCTGTTAAAACAGTTTCTCCAGCTAATATATTATTTTCCATCAGCAACACCTCAAATTAAACCTTTACTAATATTTTCAAAAAAATTCAGGTAAAAATATTAGTCTATAATAATCCTTAGGACAATATTTTAAATTTATTTATCCAAACTAAAATATATACATACAATTAGCTTTTTATAATAACTATTATACAACAATTTTACTAGACTTTACTAGTAATTAGAGGCATTTATTTGCTTAAAGTAGAATTTATGGTATTAATAAAGAATTATTAAAATTTAATACTTTAAGTCACTAAGTTTTAAGACATTGTCAATATATTACTAAAAGAGAGCATCTAGCTAATGTTTCAAAATAAATAGTAAAATTTATGGTATAATTTATATAATTAACAAACAATTGGGGAGGAAAATATGAGACTTGGGGTCCATGATTTGATGTTAAAAGATAAAGGAAAATCGAACACCGAATTTTTTAACGATACTAAAAAACTTGTACAAGAAATAGATAAAGTTGGATATGATAGATATTGGTTTGCAGAACACCACGGCTACGAGAGCCTACTTTCAGTAGCTCCAGAAGTGCTAGCAAGCTTTTTTCTATCACTGACAGAAAATATGGCTATCGGAGCTGGAGGAACTATGATTATGCACTATTCTCCACTTAAAATAGCAGAAATATTTAAAACCTTAAACCAGCTTGCACCCGGCAGAATAGACCTAGGCATGGGCCGTGCTCCAGGATGTGGTGTATCCGAAATGAGAGCTTTAAATAATAAGTTTAGAAATGAGCCTTCAGAACTTTATGGAGAAATTGAAACAATCTTAGCCTTTCTAGAAGATAGCAAACCAGAAGACCCAGTTTATTCAAATGTTAAGGCCGTGCCAACCAATACTGATAGCATGGTACACCCATGGATCTTAGGATCTACAGGTAAAACTGCTCCATGGGCAGCAGAGTGGGGACTTCCTTATTCATTTGCCAAATTTTTCCTAGTAGATACACCAGCAAAGGTATTTGAAGATTATAAGAAAAATTTTAAACCATCTACATTTTCATCAGATCCTTACATTTCAATATCATATAAGATATTAGTATGTGAAGATAAGGAAAAATTAGACTACATAGGTAAGTCCTTTGACTACTACCACATCCAACAAATCAAAAATGATTACAGTGGTATAGTAGACCCAGAAGACTTAAAAGACCACCACTTTAACCTAAACGACCAAGCCATCCTTGAAAAAGCTTATGATATGAGATATCTAATAAAGGGAAATAAGCAAGAAGTAGCCGACATACTAGAAAAAGAAATAGAAACCTACCAAATAGACGAAATACTATCATTCTCACCAATCTTTGATGTGGATAATAGGATAGAATCTTATAAACTTTTGAAAGAGATTTTTGATTGATTTTCTTTGGGGTTGGTTTGGATAATAAATTTGCCACCATAGATAGTAATTTGTAAAGTGACTTATGATATAAAAAATACTCGCATTCCCTGAGGGCCGCGAGTATTTTTTAACTAATATTCATGTATTCAATTATCCCAAGTTACCAATAAAAAATCTGATTTTAAAATTAGACAATTGTTAATCAGTTGAATTCATTATTTCTCTAAATTCTAAAGCCATCTCTTTTGGTGTAAGACTAGCTGAGGTCATTGCTTTCATATCCGCTATCATTGGACTGTAATTTAATACATCTGCTTTGTTTAAGTCGTACCATATAGGTACAATTTTTCCTTTTTCTATACTTTCTTTTTGGAATAAACCATTTAGTTCTTTTTTCGTCCAATACTTTCCTTCTTCAATATAGCTAGGTGATAATATTACTATTCCATACTTAGAATTTTTCAGTCCTTTATCTATTTCTTCTCTTAAAGATCCACCCCAAGGTATAATATTGTCGTCATACCATACTTTTAAATCTAGTTCTTTTAATTCTCTCACAAACTCATCTACAAAGCTCTTCTTATCTTCATATGCATGAGATATGAAAAAGTCAAACTCATCATTTGATACATCATTGTTTAAATTATCTTCTGTAATCATATTTTCTTCCATATCTTTTACTCTGGATTTATATAAGTTTTGGAAATCTTTTAATGCTTTTTCTTGCTTTTTTGACTCTTTCTGACGTTCGTCTTCTAGTTTGTTAGTCGTCTCAAATAACTTTTTATTTTCTTTTGCTATATCTTTAGAGTACTTTGCAGACTTTTTCCTATAGTCTGATGCATCACTCTTTAGCCTATCCATTTGTCTTTGCTTACTTCTAATCCTCGAACTAGAATCACTGCTCTTAAATTCTATTTTAGCAGCTTCTACATCACACTTAGCGGCTCTTGTTTCTGCATCTACTTTAGATTTTTCCAATCTTGATATTCTTCTTTTTATATTTTTAATATCTCTAATATTCTGATTAACTGACATTTATTCCTTTCTATAATGTAGGCATTAAATCCATCAAACTCTCATAACTATCCACTTCATGATAAACGACATCCTCAGTAGATATCTCGTTAAATAGCTTCTTCGCACAGTCTATCTTTGCCTTTTCTACTGCTCTAAGATCCATACTGCTCATGCTTCCCTTTGTTTCTGCTATGAAGTATATATGCTTTACGCTTCCTTCGTTAAAGGCTATGGCCCAGTCTGGGCTGTAGTTTCCTACTGGGGTTGGGATAGCAAATCCTCTTGGGAGTTTGGCGTATACACATACTTCTCCATGGGAGTCTAGGTCTTTTGCGAATGTTCTTTCTATAGAATTTTCTGCACTACCATCTGTAAACACATATGGTTGGATATGTTTTTGAGCTTTGTAGGCCCTATCTATTGGGGTATACTTTTCCGCTGTAAATATGGACGTATCGTACTCGCCTTCTAGCTTGTCATAATAAATATGCTCTACTATCATAGTAGCCTTTTGCTCTCTAATAATTCTAGATATTTCTCTAAAGAATTCTTCTGGATTATTCTTATACATAGAGAATTTTTCGGCTCTGATTCCCTTTAAAATTTTAACTACCGTCCTACGAGTTAAGTTAGTATTTTCAGCAATCTTTCCTACCATGTCATATTTAATCTGGCTTCTATGGCTGTATTCTACATTCTTTACACTTGTAGTTACTGGACTAAATGAATTTCTACCTGCTATTTCTTCTCTTGTAATATCTTCTTTTTGTTCGGATACGCTTAGAGAATATTGGAGTTTCGATACAAAAAGATTATCATCTATTGCTTCTACTGCTTTTTCTACCAATTCATCACTGTCAAATGATACTGTGTAGGTATATTTGTGATTAATCTTTGACCATAAGCTTTGGAATTCTTTTTTATAAAAATTATCATTAAGCTTATTCTTTAAAATTTTAGCTTTGTTAGCATTATCGAGCATATCTTCTAAAACTTTATCATCGAAGACACTTTGGATTAGTTTTTGTATTCCCTCACTTCCATCCTTTAGATTTTCAGGAAGCGGAGCTAACTGATTATTTTGCCCATCTTGATGGTACTTATCTGTAATCTTATCCTTACCATCATTAGTTATATAACCATTGCTAGCTAGATATATATAGATGATTTTGGATTCTTCTTTTGTTATCTCATGGTTCTGGTCATTAACTTTTATAGTCTTACCTTCAAAGTATTCTGCTGATGCACTTCTTGGCCTTTCAGTTAAGTTTTCTTTGATTTCCTTTTGTAAATCTTTAACGAAATCCTTGTAGCTTTCGCTAGCTACAACTGTTAGTTTGTTTAACTTGTGTACTTGGGACTCACCAAGAGTTTTAGCATCCATACGAGTACCTTCTCTATCTACAGCTAGGCGAAGCCCACGACCTACTTCCTGGCGTTTCATAGTTGTAGATTGACCTTGCTTTAAGGTACAAATTTGAAATACATTCGGATTATCCCATCCTTCTCTAAGAGCAGAGTGAGAGAATATAAATCTAGTAGGTTCATCAAAACTTAGGAGTCTTTCCTTGTTTTTAAGTATAAGGTCATAGGCAGATATATCATCAGACATACCAGTAGATTTTTTAATCTTACCATCTACTAAATTTCCATTTTTATCAATAGAGAAATATCCTTTATGAGTATCCTCCACATCTATAGATTCTAGATATTTTTGGTAAGGTATATCCAAAAATGTTTTATATTCATTTAATACAAGTTGGTACTCCTCGTTAAACATCTTTCCATACTCACCTAGGCTAGGGTTGCCATCTTCATCATATTGTCTATATTTTGCAACCTCATCTATGAAAAATAAGGATAGTGTCTTGATACCTTGGTTGAATAATTCTTCTTCCTTTTCAAAATGAGACTTTATAGTTTCTCTAATTTGAATTCTTCTTATGTCTTTTTCGGATATATCCCCTAGAACTTCACCTTTTTCTATAGTAACTCCGTTTGTAAAGCTTACTGTAGATTCTCTTGGATTGATTTCCGATATCCTATATCCTTGGTATTGATCCATATTTTTGGATATTTCGTATAAATTGTCATCTACTGATAGTATTCTGCTTTCTCTTTTTATAAATCCCTTATGTCCTATTTCTATTTCTATCCTAGCTTTTGGTGGCTCTTTTGGTGATAAAATTATATCATCTAAGTATAAATAACTGTCGGTCCCTCTTAGATTTTTGACCTTTATTCCCTTGACTTCAATCTTTTTAACCAATTTTTGGTTATAAGCATCCACAGCATCTAGGGCATATACTAGGTTATGTTTAGTCTTGTGGGTTGCTGAATAGTTTAGGGCAAAGAGAGGGTTGAAGTTCTGTAGAGCCTCTTGTGTCGCCTTACCTTCCATCTTTTGTGGTTCATCGAGGATTAGGATTGGATTGTTGGCAGCTATTACATCTATAGGGCACCTTGATCCAAACTCATCACGTTTTGAATAAATAATTCTAGCATCCTTGCTTCTTCCACCTTCTTTTAGGGAAGTATTAAAGGCTTGCATATTTATAATCATTACATTGATTCCAGAGTTACTAGAGAAGGCATCTAGCTGGTGGAGGTTTTTTGAATCATAGATAAAGTATCTTATCTTCTTGTTATATTGTTCCATGAAGTGGTCTTCGGTCATCTCTAGAGACTTCTTGACCCCCTCACGGATAGCAATAGATGGGACCACTATGATAAACTTTGACCAACCATACTTTTGGTTAAGCTCATACATGGTCTTGGTATAGACATAGGTCTTACCAGTACCTGTTTCCATCTCTATATCCAAAGTACAAGCTCCATTATTACCTAAAAGATTATTGGATAGCTTAAGGTTATTATATTGTTGGACTTTCTTGATATTTGATAAGAGATTGTCTGGTGATACGGTGATTTTCTCATTCTTAAATCCAGTATCATACAAGTCTTCATCCAAGTAAGATTTTCCTTTTTCATCCATAGTTACTGTGGCTTGGATACCTCTAGTAGTTAATAGATTTCCAAGGTCTCTACTATAAGAAACACCATTAGAATATACCTGACCTTCAAAAGCATCTACTACTGCCTCCACAGCATCAGTCTGGTAGTCTTGAATTTTAAAATTAAACTTCATATTAGATTACCCTTCTTATGGTTTCTGGACTGATGCTAGCAAATATTTGGTCAAAGTTTGCTGCAACACTATCACTTGCCATAGACTTATCTCTAAATACTGCATAGTAAGGCTCTTTTTTTGCTATTTCTTTTACAGTATCTTCTGTGACATCCTTATCAAAGCAAGCTATTAAAAATCCATCTTCGACTGCAAATACTTCCTTACCATCTATTATTTGACTTTCTATCTTTGATGATAAAGATATACCAAGGTCTAGCATAGCTTGGAAGAGTAAATCTTCACTAGTCCTATCTTCTTTGATATTATCTGCCAAATCATCTAGGAAACTTTGTTCAGTATCTGCAGGAGAATAGTATACATCTTTCATATTTGATGAGTCAGTCTTAAGCACCCTAAACCCTATATCAAGATTTTCTATTCCTTCTTTGTCTTTATTTTCATCAAGTATCTTTTTACCAGCTCTTCTTATTCTTTCTTTTCCTATTTCTGCTATGGTCTTATATCCTGCTTTATAAGCCACAGACTTTTTATTAGTAGCTTCTGGTAGTTGGACCATAATAAACTTACGATTGCCTCCATCTTTGGCATTTAGTTGCATAGTAGCATGTGCTGTAGTTGCAGATCCGGAAAAGAAATCGAGGATGATTGAGTCTTTTTCTGATGCAATTTGTAATATTCTTTTTATTAGTTTAGTACCTTTAGGATCATTAAAAATACCTTTCCCTAATAACGATGATAGTTCCTCATTATTACCGTGTGAATGCCCCACATCTTCATATCTCCATAACGTTCCTATAGTCATACCTTGCCTTACTTCTGATAAATATGTTTTTTTGTCAACTCCACCGTTCTTATTAAAATACAGTTCATTATTCTCATACAACTGCTTTAACTTTTTTCTAGAATATCTAGGGTATCTACCATCAGGAGCAGTCCAAGTGACACCATTACCAAATGTAATCTCATATTTACCACTTAAACTACCACTTCTGGCATGAATAGGTGTAGGTTTCCAAGGTCCTTTGGGATCATTATCCCTGTTTCTATAATCTTTATTTTGCTTCTCACTTCTTGGTAATAAGTTTATGTTAAAGTCTCCCGATTTGCTATATAAAAAAATTGTTTCATGTTGGTTGGATATATATGTGTCATTAGAAACAGTATATTTATTATTCCAAATAAATTCGGCAAGAAAGTTTGATTCTCCAAAAATATCATCACATATCTTTTTTAAATTATCCTTTTCATTATCATCAATGGATATAAATATCACTCCATCATCAGATAGTAGGTCTCTAGCTAACTTTAACCTAGGGTACATCATATTTAGCCAGTTAGTGTGATATCTACCATCAGTTTCTCTATTAGCTTCTAATCTATTTCCTTCCTCATCATATTGATCACCATTTTCCAAGTACTCATCTACACTTTCTTTAAAGTCATCATTATAAACAAAATCCTTCCCAGTGTTATAAGGTGGATCTATATAAATCATCCTAATCTTTCCAAGATAAGTCTCTTGTAAAAGCTTAAGTACCTCTAGGTTATCACCTTCTATATATAGGTTTTCAGTCTCATCAAAGTTAACACTTTCTTCCCTAGCTGGTCTGAGAGTTTTGTTGATAGGGGCATTGGCATTTAGGATGGCCTTTTTCTTATCTGGCCAGGTAAATTGGTATCTTTCATCCTTACCCTCTACTACGTGAGTAGAGACTTCTTGCATGAGGATATCTTTATCTATGGCCCTTACTAGTTCGCCATTTTCATCTTTTGTTTCTGTGATAGCGTTTGGAAATAGGTCTTTTAGGGCTTGATATTTCTTATCCGCTAGGTTTTTTGTGTGCATGTCTAGTTTGTCCATTTATGGATCCTCAATTCTTTTTAGTTTCGTATTGGTTCTTTTTGTATATATGATTTAATATTAACCATTTTTTTGGCGACTTTTTTATGTCCTTACTGTGAGTTTTTTTCTCTTTTATACTTTATAGATTTATTTTTACCTGTAAGACAACTAGACATATTTTTAATATAATATGTCTGGGAATTTTATATTTTTACAAAATGTTTAATCTTATGTATTGTTAAAATTATTACCTTACATTTTTTTATTATTCTTTAATAAATTAAAATTTTTAATTCAATTATAACATATACGTTACATTTTTTTAAGTTTCTTATAAACTTTTTATCTATTAAAATTGCAATTTAAACATATCACCCTAAAGAAAAAACAAGCCCCATTTTTAGGGCTTGTTTGTTTTTATAGTCTTTGCTTTATAAAGCTTAGGGGTAGGTGTAACTACTGATACTAATCTCCTAGATCTATTATTAATACTGTATATATTTTATAAAGATACCATAGGTTTTTCTATTTATATTAGTATATTTTCTATAGATTAGTTTAAATTAAATTTAGATTTAAGATTTTCGTTATCTGCTAGGTAGTTGCCATCTGAATCTTTCCAATGATTCCATCCATTTTTAAATCCATGCAGTATTAGATTTGCTGATTTTGTTAATGCTGTTCCGTATGTTGATTTTGAAGCAAGCAAATAATTTTCTTTAAATATTAGGTTTTCTCCATCATCATAAATAATGCCTTCTTCTATAAGTTGGTCTCTTTCTTCTTCAACATCTGGGTATTTTTCTGGATTATCAAATCTATGAAGCTCAGATCCTTCTAATATCTCTACATCCCCAGTATCGACATATAGATAGGCATAAGCTTTTATCTTTGTAGTTTTTATATATATTTCTTCTTTTCTTATTAACTTTTCGCTTGTCTTAGGATATGGAAATAATCTATTGATCTCGTCTATTAGCTCTTTAGTCCTTCTATCAATTTCTTCAATGTCCCATTTATCTTTTTCTAATATTTTCTGATTTATGATTAAATGTGATGTTGACTTTAGAATTTCATTTTTATATTCCCATGGGTTATTTTTCATCTTGCTATTATCAGATTTTGCTGCCAAAGTTAGATTACCTAACCTATTAAGGTTTCTCTGGTAATCATCTTCAGTAGTCCTAAGTCTTTCTATCCATTCTCTTGTAGGTGTTTGTGGCATCAGGTGTTCTACACTTAATTTTTCTAGATTTACAGGAGCTGGATTATTATCATGCTCTAGTTTATCTAAAAATATTCTTAACGCTGTCTTATTCTTATACATATTAGCATTAATTACAAAATCATAGAGTTGAGTGTCATCAGGCACATACATGCTATTGTTTATATTTTTATAGACTAAATTTTTCTTAAGAATTTCTGTTATATTTGTATAATCTCCCTTACAATCTTGTTCTATATCTTTTATAAGGGTAGGGAATAGTCTTGATATAACATTAGATTCCATATCAGACAATCCCCTTCTTATTAAGTAGCTATTAATCACTTTTATACAGTAATCTAGTTGGTCTATAGTAATTTCATCCTTATAATATTTTTTGTATAGTTCCATTATAAGAGGAGCTGGCATCTCTGATAATATTTTCCTATATTCTTTTACTGTATCTTGTAACTTTGCCTGAATATTTTGAATATCTTTGTAATAAATTTCATTATAGTAAGAAGAGTACATTATTAATTCGTTAAATATTTCTTCTTTACTTAAATTCTTATTCTCTTCTTTGTACCATTTTATAAACTCATTATAAACTTCATTCTTACTTGGTAAAACTTTATCTTTACTAGCTAAAAATAGTCTAAAGAAAGATTCAAGTTTTTAGAATCGTGCACTAGATACTCTTCTATTTTCATCCAGTAATCTTTATAGTATTTCTCTTGTAAATCACTATTCATATCCATTAATAAAAAATTTCTTATTAAGTCTGATGCCGTTAGTTTTACACCAGTAGCATTAATAGATTCAAATATCTTTTGAGCATTATCATTATCTGATAGAGGTATGCAAACTACATAAAGTTTGTCTAAGGCTAGTATTATTTCATTAAGTTCATATTTCTTATTTAAGCTTCTTATTTCATTAAGGATATATATAAAGTTTTTATAAATTACTGAACTTTTATTTTCTATCTTATCAGCTTTGCCCTTAACTATATACTGGTATACATCATCATCAGATACTAGTGGTTTTAATTTATATTTTATTTTTTCATTTGAAAAGGGATTTGTTAAAACTTGTCCATCGAGTGCTTTTATTTCTTCATCCATTCCATTTTCTACCATAATATATCGTATAGCATACAGGATTAAGAAAGTGGTTGTAATCCTTTGTTGTCCATCAATAACTGAAAACTCTTTTGTAGAAAAATCAATTGGTTTATCTATGTAAATAATTATGCCTAAAAAGTGATTCTCAAACTCGCCATTCAATACACTTTCAAGATCATCTAAGTACCTTCTAACTTCTTTTCCAGCTGTCCAAGTATAATTTCTCTGGTACACTGGTATTACAAATTGACTTCCAGTGCTTTTTTGAATAAATTCATACAGGCCTGTTCGTATTGGGTTTTGAGCTGATGACATATTTTCTCCTTTTTGTTTAGTATTGTAATTATTTTATATTATACTGTATTAATTAATGTTATTAGTAAAATTATATTTTAGCCTGATTCCAAAAACTGATTTTAACCCCTTACTTATATATAGCAAAACCCCAGGATTCTTCCCGAGGTTTTCTTTGTCCTTTTTCTATCACTTATTTTTCAGCTAAGATTATATCCATCTCTTCTAAGGCTTTTTGGCTTTTTTCTTGCAGTTTTTGTGATGTTTCTAGAAGTTTTGCTATTGTTTCTTTGTTTTTTTCTGCTATATTTGGTGCAATATCTTTTAGGATTTGGATTGCTCTTGCTGTTGTGCGGTTTTTTTCTACTGATGCTTTTAGTTTGTTGTATTTTGCTAGTAGGTCTTTTTTGTAGTAATAGCCTTCTTTTATTGATTTGTAGCCATTTGATACATAGATTATCTCGTCTGTGATTTTTTCTGCGTATGGTTCGTTTTTGCTTTGTTTTATTTGTGGCAATTCTTTGTTGTAGTGGATTTCGATTTCTTTTTTATCTTCTATTTTTAGTGTTGGTGGGATTACTATTGTTATATTGTCTATGATTGGCTTTTTGCCTTGGTCTTTTTTTGGGCTTTCTTTGCCTGGGATTTTTGTAAGCCCTAGGTCTTTCATGTAATCTGCTTTTATGGCGCTTTTTCTAAAGGCTTTGGTGTTTTCTCCGTCCATAAACCAGTAGGTTGATCTTAGTCCATCTGCTGATGCTTTTGGATCTATCATAAATCCTTCGTTGTTTAGGTCGATATTCATATCTTTTGGTGCTGTTACGTGGACAATTTTTGGATCTTTGCTTCCATCAAATTGGATTATGTTGTGGATATTGTTGTAGTCGTTGTCTGCATTTGCCCAAAGCACGTTGTTTTCTGTATCAAAGTCCATGCTCATTACTCCACCTAGACCTGTTTGGATTTCTGATATGACTTCTGCTTTTCCATTTTCTTCAAGTACTAGGGCGTATACATGGCCATTTGCTTCCATACCTACAAAGAATATTCCGTCTGCGTAGGCCTTTGGATAGTCGTTTTTGTCTAGGGCTTTGTTGTTTTTTTGGTCATATAATAATCCGTTTAGATTATCAAAGCTTACCCACTCAATGGTTTCTATGCCTAGGTTTGCTCCTACATCTGGCAATAATTCTGTGATGTTCCATTCTCTGTCTGCTACCATTTCTTTTGCATCTTTAAATGGATCTGCTACTTGAAGTATCATGTTTTTGTTTACATTTTTATCGCCGTTGTCGCGTTCTACTGCTAGGTAAACTCTTCCTTTATTATCCACTGTGATACCTTCTGAGTCTGGACCTGCTGCTTTTGGATCATTGGCATCTTTTATAAATTTGACTGCTTTTCCTTTGTTATCAAATCCTGGGGCAAAGATTACTTGGTCATTTTCTATTTTAAATATTACAAATCTACCTTCTTTGTTGTTTACTCCATATATCCAACCATCGTGATTATCTAGGCCTGATAGGTCTTTTAGGTCAAATATTGATGTTTCGTCTAACACTTTTACTTCATCGATACCTGGCCATGCACTTGTTTCTACATTTATTTCTTTTTCTACTTTTTCTTCTGTAGTGTTTGCTCTACCTTTTGAAGCCTTACCATCTACAATTTCTCCTGTACCATCTGGAATTCGTCCATATGTACCATTTGCATGATTTTGCCAAGCAAATTTATCTACTAGCTTATCTTCTTTGTCGTATAGATTTACTTCATCATTGCCACCTAGACCAAATTTAAAGTCTACATTTTCTTCAAATACGAAAAACCCTTTGGCTGGTATGCTTGTTCCTTCTTTTACAATAAATGCTGGATCTTTTTTATGTTTTGGGTCATTATCTAGGATATACCAACCAGAAATATCTATTGCATGGTCTGTATTGTTGTATATTTCTGCATAGTCGTTTCCACCACTAGGGTCTTGGGATTCTACTTCATTTACTACTATCTTGCCTTTAAATGTTGACTCTTGGCTTACTGATGGTTGTTCTGGTGTGATTGGTTCTTCTTTCTTTGCTACTGGATTTACTTTACCTTTTGAAGATGGTGCTTGTTCCATCTCTCCAGTTTTCGGATTTCTGGCAAAAACTTCGTTTGGATGGCCACCTGACCATTGGTAGCTATCAATTAATTCTCCATTGGCATTAAATAACCTTACTTGATCATCTTTGCCAAGTCCAAAAGCAAAATGATTATTTTCTTCTAATACAAAAACTTCTTCAGGATTTAAAACTACTCCTGATAATGCTTTTATTTCTCTATCCTTATCATCAAAAATGTACCAACCTGTTAAATCTACTGCTTGACTTCCTTTATTGAAAAGTTCTACATAGTCTGGACCTTTGTTTGGGTCTTTTGTCATGATTTCATTAATTACAATATTAAAATCATTTTGATTTGTAACTGTATCATTTTCTGCTAATAAATTTACATTTTCTAAATCTGATCTGGTTTCTTCAAAAACTTCATATTTATCATCTTGAATTATTTCTTCATTTGCAAAACTATCCTTCGCTCCAAAAACAAGACTTGTTGCAAGTACTGCTACTAATAATTTGTTCATAAAATCCCCTTTGTGCTTTTTAAGTAAGTTTATATCAATAATGTAAAATACATGTAAAACATAGGTAAATTTTTATAAAAAAATGACCTCTAAGGCTTTAAAACCTTATGAGGTCACTCTAATATTTTATCTTAAACTAATTATTTAAGTGTAGCATACATGATTGCTTTAATTGTATGCATTCTGTTTTCTGCTTCGTCAAATACTTTTGATTGGTGTGATAAGAATACTTCTTCTGTTACTTCTTGGCCGTTTAGGTCGTATTTGTTTCCGAATTTTTCGTTAACTTCTTTACCTACTGTTGTGTTTAGGTCGTGGAATGATGGTAGGCAGTGCATGAAGATTGCTGTATCTTTTGCATTTGCCATTACTTCTTTGTTTACTTGGTATGGGTGAAGTTGTTCGATTCTTTGTTCCCAAACTTCTTCTGGTTCTCCCATTGATACCCAGATGTCTGTGTAGATTACGTCAGCATCTGTTGTTGCTTCTTTTACATCTTCTGTGAAGTTTACTTTTGATCCGTGTACTTCTGCAAATTCACGTGCTAATTGTTGTACATCTTCTTCTGGCCATAGGTCTTTTGGACCACATCCTGTGAAGTTTACACCTAGTTTTGCACATGTTACTGCTAGTGAGTTACCCATGTTGTTTCTGCAGTCACCCATGTATACAAAGTTGATGCCTCTTAGTTTACCAAAGTTTTCTTTGATTGTAAGCATGTCTGCGATCATTTGTGTTGGGTGCCATTTATCTGTAAGACCATTCCATACTGGTACTCCAGCGTTTGCTCCAAGTTCTTCTACTAAGTCTTGGTCAAATCCTCTGTATTCGATACCATCGTAGAATCTACCTAATACTTTTGCTGTATCTGCGATTGATTCTTTTTTACCCATTTGACTTGAACCTGGATCTAGGTATGTTACTCCCATTCCTAGGTCATATCCTGCTACTTCGAATGAACATCTTGTTCTTGTTGATGTTTTTTCAAATAGTAGTGCTATATTTTTTCCTTCTAGGTATTTGTGTGGTGTACCTGCAAGTTTTAATCTTTTAAATTGTTCTGATAGTTCGATAAGGTAAAGTACTTCATCTTCTGTGAAGTCTTTGATTGCCATTAGGTTTCTTCCTCTTAAGTTAACTCCCATTTTATATCTCCTTTATGTTTACTAAAATATTACCAAATATATATTACAAAATGCATATTATAGCATTTTATAAGCAACGTTACGTTATTTTGTTACCCGTATATTTTCGTTTTAATCAAGGGTGGCTTAGCCGTTTATGATTTTTGTTCCTACTTCTCCTGATAGAGCGTATGCTGCTTTTTCTAGAGATGTAATGATTGCTGTTCCTTCTGGATTTTCTTCGATAAATTTGATGCATGCTTCTACTTTTGGTAGCATGGATCCAGCGTGGAATTGGTTGTCTTCGATGTGTTTTTTGATTTCACTTACTGTGATTTCACGAAGTTCTTCTTGGTTTTCTTTACCAAAGTTAATGTATACTGAATCTACTGCTGTTAGTATTAATAGTGTATCTGCACCGATGTCTGATGAGATTCTGCTTGCTACAAAGTCTTTATCGATTACTGCATCTACCCCTTTTAGTTCGCCATTTTCATTTAGAACTGGGATACCGCCACCACCACCTGTGATTACTACACCATCGTTGTCTAGGTGATTTGTAACTGTGTCTAGCTCAACGATTCTTTGTGGTTTTGGACTTGGAACTACTCTTCTAAATCCACGACCTGCATCTTCTTTAAATGTGTATCCATCTTTTTTTGTTATCTCGTTTGCTTCTTCTTCTGTGTAGAAGTTTCCGATTGGCTTTGTTGGATTTTCAAATGCTGGGTCTGTTGGATCTACTTCAACTTGTGTTACTACTGTTGCTACTTTTTTGTCTATATTACGAGATGCTAGTTCATTTTCTATAGCTTGTTGTAAGTGATATCCTATATATCCTTGGCTCATTGCCACACATTCCACTAAGGGGAATTCTGGGATTGTTGAGTCTTCTTTTGCTGCTAGGGATAAAGCAAGGTTTATTACTCCTACTTGTGGTCCATTTCCGTGAACTACTGCTACTTTATCATATGTTTCGATAATATCTGCAATTGATTTTGATGAACCTTTTACAGCTTCAAGCTGTTCTTTTGGGCTATTTCCTAGGGCATTACCACCTAGTGCTACTACTATTGATTTCATGTGTCCTCCTAAATGTTAATAATGGTTTGTAAATAATTTATTATTTATTTAATGAATCATCATCTGATTCAAATGTGCGTGTTTCGTCTTGTGAAACTTCTATGGTTTTTGTTGTTGTTCTGACTTTTTCATCTACTGGTCTAGAGGTAGCTTGTGATGTAACTTTTCCAGTATCTAGCCTGTAGTATTTGTCTGATTTAAAGAAGTCATCTGCAATTTCTTTTACTTCTCCGCTCATCATTATCAGACCAATCAAGTTTGGTATTACTACAAGTCCTAATGTAAAGTCAAGGAATACTCCAGCATTGTCAAATGATACGAATAACGCTGCAAGTATCATAAGAGATGCAACTATTCTCATTACTTTTCCTACTTTTGTTCCAAATAGGTACTCAGCTTGTTTTTCACAGTAGAAAACTATTACTATGATTGTTGATAGTACAAATAGGAATAAGCAAATTGAGATAATTACTGAACCCCATTGACCAAATAATGTGTTAAATGATCTTTCTACAGCAATAGATCTTACTGCTGCCATGTCAGCTTCGCTCATGCCTGGTTGCCATACTCCTGTAAGGATTACTACTAGAGAAGATATTGTACAAACTATAATTGTATCAGCAAATACTTCAAAAACTCCCCATAGACCTTGTCTAGCTGGGTGGTCTGTTGTAGCTGCAGCGTGTCCATAACCTGCAGAACCCATACCAGCCTCGTTTGAGTATACTCCACGAGCTACCCCTTGGGAGATTACTTTAGAAAGTGTTACACCTGCTATACCACCCATAGCTGCCTTAGGATTAAAAGCACCTTTAAATATATAACCAAAAGCTGCTGGTACATCACCTATGTGCATGATTATGATTAATATTCCACAGATAATATAAAAAGCTGCCATGATTGGAACTAATTTTTCAGTTACCTTACCAATTTGTTTTACCCCACCAAATACAACTATAGATACTAGAATAAAAATACCAATAATAGCAATTCTTTTAGCAACTAGTTCATCTACTGCAAGTGGTTTAAATACACTTTGGATAGGGTTTACTGCTGATAATGTTTGAAGTGTAATTGATGGAAGGATTTCTATCATAAAGAAAAATGCTGCAAGGGAACCTAGGACTTTACCAAGATTGCCTTTTAGACCATTTTTAAGCATGTATGAACATCCACCAACGTATTCTCCCTCTGCGTTTAACTCTCTATATTTTATAGAAAGTGCAACTTCAGAGAATTTTGTTGCTTGACCAATGATTGCAGCAATCCACATCCAGAATATTGCTCCAGGTCCTGCAATAAAAATAATTGTAGGTGCTACTACGATATTTGCAGCCCCAATGGAGGAAGCAAGTGCTGTTGTCATAGCTTGGAAAGCTGAAACTGTACCGTCACCTTGATTTTCTTTGGAAAACATTTTTCCAAAAGTTTGGCCCATTATGTATCCAAAATGGCGCAGTTGGAAAAATCCTGTTCTGATAGATATAAGCAAACCGCCGCCCATTAATAGGACTAATAAAGGCCAGCTCCACAACCAATCAGTAAAGCGTGATAATGTATCTAACATAATTTTCTCCTTTTTTATAAGCTCGATATGACTTATAAATATTTACAAACCATCATCTTGATAAAATTATATCACATGAGTAAATGTCCAAGGGACATCTAAGTTAAAAATTATTGTAAAATTAATGCAAATGTTTTCACAGCTTAAAGAATTTATTTTTTTAAATTTTTTTGTACTTTAATGGGCCAAATTATGTTATAATTAGAGCGATAAGAGGTAAAAGGGAGGGATTAGTATCAAAGATCGTACCAATATCCAAGATGAGTCGACATATTTTCAAACTGACTTTAGCCAATCAGTTCTAATAGATATAGGAAGTGAGATTTGTAGCAAAGAAACAGATCCTTTGCTTCATACCAATGCCAGATTTTGGTATATAAAAAGTGGCAAGGCAATTTTTAATATCCAAGGGGAGAACTATACCCTAAAAGAAGGAATGCTGGTGGGTATCTTGCCATGGTACTACACACAAATTATACAAATTATAGAACCAATAGACCTAGATGTTGTGGTAGTAGATATTGAGCTTATAAATATTTTACTTAAAAAAACTAACGAAGTATTTGGATCTACTGCTCAAATCACTACTGCTATATCTGAAAATGCCTATGTTATTTTAAATGATGATGAAAGAAAAATTGTAGAAAATATCATCCAAATCCTAAAAGATGAGTTTCGCTCCTTTAAAAATGGCAAGGCCTATGCCAATCAAATGATTTATATAAAACTTATGGAACTTGCTATTTTATTTGAAAAACTAACTGATAAGGGTAAAAAAAAACTTCAAAATAATAACAAAATAGAAATATTTCATTATATATGGGCTCATTTGGATGAAAAAATTACTTTAAAAAGCCTGGCCCACACTTTTTACATATCAGAATCAAACATTTCTAAATACATAAAAGAAGAAACTGGCCTTTCTTTCACTGACCTTACCTCACTTATGAAACTTACTAAACTTATGGGCTATCTAAACTTTTCTGAAAAAAGCTTGGAAGAACTTTCTGTTATACTAGGCTTTAAAGATGCCTCCCATCTTTCAAAATTTTTTAAGGCTAAAACAGGTCTTAATTCTAAGGACTATAAAAATTCCTACCATACCATAGATACATACGACTCAGTGGTTGGCTATGAAAAAATGGAAGAGATAGTTGATAATCTAATAAATAACTACTATCAAGATTTAAAAATAGATGATATTTGCCAAAAATTTGCTATAAGTCAAAATCAATTAAATAAGTCCCTAAAATTTTATGTAGGCAGAAGTTTTGATGATTATATAAACTATGTCAGAGTGATAAATGCAGCCAAACTTCTATTACAAACTGATGATTTGATTTCTGTCATAGCCTATAAGGTAGGTTTTAATACAACAAAGACCTTTTATAGAAATTTTAAAAAAATCTATGCTATAAATCCCAACGATTTTAGGCAAAAAATAACCTACCAAAAATATAATATCTAATTAAAAAAAATCATTCCCATCTAGGAATGATTTTTTAGTGTCCATTATTCAAGGCCTTTAAAGTATCATCATGCATCTTTTCCTTAAGATTTTTATCCTCATCCACAAAAAATGAATAAAGTAAATCTACCATTACCGATAAGGGAAATTGGGGGCTTATGACATTACCATGATTTAAGTGTTTTAGGGATGGAACTAGGACTATTTCATCGCAATAAGATCTTAACTCATCTCTATTTTGAGAGGTTATTAAAACTGTTTTCGCATTTTTATTGTGGGCTTCTTTTAAAAAGTATAGGACTTCCTTGGTTTCTCCGCTAATACTTAGGCCTATGACTAAACTTTTTTCATTATGAAAAACGGCTCGCATTTTCATTTGATCAGCATCAGTTATGGAATCTATATTTACCCCTATTCTCATAAATCTTGTTTCCATTTCATTGGCTGCAAGACCTGATGATCCCTTTCCACACACAAAAACTTTTTGAGCTTTGTTTAAATAATCTATAACTCTTTTTAGCTGGTTTTCATCTATAAGCGAATAGGTTTTGTTTAAAAGTTCCTGGTAGGTTTCTAAAACTTGGCTAACATTATTAGTAATTTCATCTTGCTTTTCTACAAATTTTTGCTTGTATTCGTAGATAAATTCTCTATATCCTCTAAAACCACACTTTTGGGCAAAGCGTGATAGGGAGGCTTCTGATACAAAAAGTTTTTCAGCTAATTTTTTTACTGCAAAATCTCCTTTTTTATCATTATGAATAAAAAAATCTGCAATATTTTTTTCAGTAGGCGTGAAATTTTCGTAGTTAGATTCTATGGTTTCAATTACTGATTTTACATAATAAGCCATAAAATTCCCTTAATTTTTGGCTTCTTGGTTTTTAAAATTATAAAAGGCTCCTAGCATGCCTGCTGCATTTTGATTACTAGCAAATTTTAGACTTATTGCATCATAAAGTGGTTTTTGTAAATATTTTTCTAGATTGTTATCTATTTTTTCATACAAATATTCTTCTTGAGCCATAATTCCACCGCCTAGGATAACTGTATCTGGGTTTAAGACATAGACTATATTTGCTATGCCTCTTGCTAGCACGTCGCACATTTCATCAATTGCTTTTATGCAAATCTCATCTCCGCTTTTAGCTAGGTCAAATATTTTCTTACCATTCCAATCTTCTACGTTTTCATCTTTTAAGTCAGCAACTTTTTCTACTAAGGTTTTTGCAGAAGCTAGGGTCTCAAAGGTACTATTTTGCATATTAATATATCCAATTTCCATAGCAGATCCAGAAACTCCATGGTAAACTTCTCCATTTATTATTGCACAACCTCCTATTCCTGTTCCTATGGTAAGGATAAGAGCGATCTCACTATCTTTCCCTGCACCTGATTTGTATTCTGCAAGGCCTGCGCAGTTTACATCATTTTCTACATGAGTTGGTAAATTAAATTTTTCTTTTATAGGCTCTTTAAAGTTTATTCCTGTATAGCCTGGGATAAGTTCTGAGGCATAGCGGATAGATCCATTTTTTGTATCAACCATACCTGCTGTGGATATGGCAACTCCTTCTACTTGATGATTTTCCTTATAGTCTCCCACAATTTTTAAGGTCTTTTCTAAGATTTGCCTACCACCCTTACTAGCTTCTGTGGCAAGCTCGTGTTTTTCTAAAATCTCTCCATTTTCATTTATCAGACCATATTTTATAAAGGTCCCGCCTATATCTATACTGATATATTTTTTCATAATCACTCCTAAGTTTTAGTTTTAAAAAGGCATAAGACTTATGCCTTATGCCCTTTTTAATTAAATTTTGATTTTAAATATTGCTTTTTTAGTGTATACTGGATCATCTATTTGTAAGGCTGTCATATGAACATCGTTTGGATAGCAAACTAAAAAGTCTCCTATTTTTAAATCTACTGATGAATTTCTCTCACCTTCTGCTGCTTGGAAGTCTTTTTGCTCATCGTAGTCACCTAGGTCCATATCTTTTAAAAAGTTTAGGTCAATTCTTTCTTGACCTAAAAGCATGAGGTGAAGGTCTAGGTATTCTTTATGAGCTTCCCAAAATCTATTTTCTGGTGTTGTTGTGTCATATTCTACTATGTTTACAAAAAATTCATCGCCGTTTATTTTGTGGATGCCTGCTTCCATGTTCTCCATATCATTTTCTTCGTAATAGTCAAAGCAAGCTTTGATCTTATCTTCTAAGTAAGCATATTCTTCTAAGTTTGTTATGTTTCCAAATATCATTATTTTCTCCTATTGTTGATTATATACGGTTGAATTTACCGGTGGTATATCTTTTATACCCTTAACCCTATTATAAATTATAGATCCAATTACTCCAACTATTAATGACACTGCTATAGAAATAATTGAGTATGACCAGAATGATACTTTTGCTGGGTCTACAAAATATTTTATATAAACCATTACAAGGGCAGCTACCGCAAAGGCAAGGCTTGCTCCAAATTTATTGGCAACTTTTGTAAAGGCACCTAGGATAAAGATTCCAACTAGGATTCCTAAAACTAATCCCATAAAGCCGTTAAACCATTCGTAGGCTGATTTTACTCCACCGTGGGCTAATAATATTGAAACAATTATTGCAAAAATACCTACTACTAGAGAAACTCTTTGGCCAATTTTAGTTTGTTTTTCAAAGGTCATGTCTTTTTTATTTAAAGTTGATTGGATATCTAAAGCCCAGCTTGATGCAACTGAGTTAAGTCCTGTGGATAGGGTTGATTGGGCTGCTGCATAAATTGCTGCAAGTAGTAAACCTGTAACCCCAACTGGTAGCTCATAGGCTATCCATGATGCAAAAATTTGGTCTTGTTGGGCATTTGGTGGTAGTGGATTACCTTGGACTTGGTAGAATACATATAGTCCTGTACCTATTAGGTAAAACACAGTAGCTATAAATATTGATAGGCAACCATTACCAATCATCATTTTTCTAAGTTGTTTAGGATCATTTGTTGTTGTAAATCTTTGTACTATATCTTGGCTTGATACATAAGAACCTATTGTATTTATACCAGCTCCTACAATTAGTAAAAAGACACTATCTCTTAGGATATTTGCATCAAAAATTGGTTGGTCTGCTGCTAAAAATTTGTGGTTAGCAAATAATTCTTGGTTAATAGCACCCATTCCACCATTTATATTACTGATAAGGTAGATTAGACCAAAAGTAACACCAATTAGTAAAACTGATCCTTGGATAAAGTCAGTCCACAAAACAGATTTAAGACCACCTGAGTAGGAATAAATAATTGCTATTACTCCCATAATAATTATAAGAATGTCTACATTTATGCCCATAAGGCTAGATAAAACCATACATGGCAGATACATAATGATAGACATCCTACCAATTTGATAGATGATAAACATAATTGCCCCAAGGACTCTAAGGCCCTTAGATTTATATCTTATTTCTAGATATTGGTATGCTGTATCTATATCTAATTTTGCATAAATTGGCAAAAAGAATTTTATGGTAAATGGTATAGCAATTAGCATACCCAGTTGGGCAAACCACATTATCCATGTTCCTGCGTAGGAGTTTCCAGCAAGGGACAAAAAGGAAATAGGGCTAAGTAAGGTTGCAAAGATAGAAACAGATGTTACCCACCAAGGGATAGACCCATCACCTCTAAAATATTCTTTACCGGTCATTTCTTTTTTAGAGAAACGAAGGCCTGCAAAAAGTACTGCTCCTAGGTATACTATAAGTATTATTAAATCAATTGTTGTAAAACCCTGCATACTTTTCTCCTACTTAGCCAGATATTTTTCTCTTGCATCTCTTATCATAGATGCTGCCTCTTTAACTATTTTTTCATCTTCTTCTATTAAGGCTGGTAGTGGTTTTCTAACAGATCCTAGGTCTAAGTTTTCATTTTCTTTTAAAATAGCTTTTATAACCGCATACATATTTCCATGACCTGAAACCATTTTATAAATTATTGAATTTATGTCATATTGGATACTGCGAGCTTGGTCTAAATCGCCATTTTCAAAATATTCATTCATTTTTAAAAATAATTCTGGCATAGCTCCATAAGTTCCACCTATACCTGCTTCGGCACCGATTAATCTTCCTGAAATAAATTGTTCATCTGGACCGTTGAAGATAATATAATCTTCTCCCGCATCTTGTTTAAAGATTTGAATGTCTTGGACTGGCATTGATGAGTTTTTTACACCGATTACATTTGGATTTTTTCTCATTTCGACAAATAAGCTTGGTGTTAGGGCAACTCCAGCTAGTTGTGGAATATTATAAATTACAAAATCAGTATTTGGTGCGGCTGATGAAATATCATTCCAATATTCTGCAATTGCGTATTCTGGAAGTCTAAAATAAATTGGTGGGATAGCTGCTATAGCATCTACACCTAGGCTTTCTGCATGAGCTGCAAGTTCCATAGAATCTTTTGTATTATTGCAAGCAACGTGGGCAATTACTGTTAATTTTCCTTTTGCTTCTTTCATGACATTTTCTAAAACAATTTTTTTATCTTCAACACTTTGGTAGATACATTCTCCTGAAGATCCGTTTACATAAACACCCTTTACACCTTTTTCTATAAAGTATTTGGTTAAGTCTCTAACTCTTTCTGGGCTGATATTTCCCTCATCATCATAGCAAGCATAAAATGCTGGGATAACACCTTTGTATTTGTCTAAATTTCTCATAATTACGTTTTCCTCCTTATTAAAATTTTTATTTTTTTAGTTTTCTGCAAGTTTTTCAACAAAGTTTTTTGTAATCACTTGGGGTCTAGTTATTATTGATCCTACAACCACACTGTAAGCACCAAGTTCTATTACTCTTTTTGCCTTTTCTGGGGTATTGATATTACCTTCTGCTATGACTTTGCCATTTGCCTTTTCAATAATTTTTCTTAAGATTTCAAAGTCATTAGCCTCAATCTTATCTCCCTTTGATTGGTCAGTGTAGCCAACTAGAGTTGTTCCTATAAAATCAAAACCTAATTCATCGGCATGGAGTGCTTCCTCTACTGTAGAGCAATCTGCCATTAGTAATTGGTCCGGATATTTTTCTTTGATTTCTTTAAAAAATTCATCCAATGTTTTACCACCTGGCCTCAAATCACTTGTAGCATCTAGGGCTATGATATCAACTCCAGTTGCTGTTAGCTCATCGATTTCCTCCATGGTTGGTGTTATGTAAACTTTTGAGTCATCATAATCTTTTTTTACAATTCCTATAATAGGTAAATCCACTTCTTTTTGTATTTCTTTTATGTCAGCTGCAGTATTTGCTCTAATACCGCTTGCCCCACCTACTTTTGCAGCTCTTGCCATTCTTCCCATAATAAATGAAGAATGAAGTGGCTCATCAGGTAAGGCCTGGCAAGAAACTATTAAATTTCCCTTTATAGCTTCTACTTTCTTGTTTTCCATTATTCTAACCTCCATCTTTAGGAAAACTATATCCTGTTCTGAATTATATTTCAATATTCAATCACTAATTAGAAATTACTTTCAAGATAGCACCCTTTTGGTAACATTTTCCTGTTTTCCTTACACTATTTAATTTTATCTTTGAAAGTAGCTTCAGAAAAAATTGTTTTTTTGAAATCAGAACTACCAGCTTAGCTGGTAG
>NZ_JBGMEG010000008.1:0-67233 GCF_046365465.1 Anaerococcus groningensis
GTTCGTTCAACTCACTTAAGTGAACAAACAAAAAACTGTAGTAAAATTTTACTACAGTTTTATTTTTTTGAATTTTTGTAACAATTGTTACTGATAATGATATTCTTTATATGTTAAGATAATTGTGGAGGATGAACTATGAGAATAGATATAAATGAAAACATTGCTAAGTTAATAGATTCTAATGAAACTTTAAAAAATGATTTAATAAATATTGGATTTATCGGTTTAGATAATCCATTGATGATAGAAAATATGGCAAGTAAAATGTCAATAAAGCGTGGAGCTAAGTTACTAGGAATTTCAGATGTTGAATCAAAGCTTGAAAGTCTTGGCTATGAGGTTATGGATTCATCCATGAATGATGAAGTTGTAGAAAGACAAAAATTAATTAAATCTTATATAAGAAGATTATCAGATGGGGAAGATATCGAAAAAGTCAGAAAAGATTTTAAAGAGAATTTTGATGGTGTATCCTCATCTGAAATTATGGATGCTGAGCAAGCGCTATTAAGCGAAGGTATGGATAAAGAAGAAGTAAGAAAACTGTGTGATGTCCATTCAGCGCTTTTTCACGGAATGACTAAAAATGAAAATATCACAAAAACCTATGAAAATGATGTTTTAAAATATTTTAACCATGAAAATAACAATATCAAGAAAGCCTTGAAAAAATACGAAGAATTATCTTTGGAAGAAAAATTTACAGAAAGTAAAGAATTAAAAAAATTATTAAATAGTCACTATAGGAAAAAAGGTGATTTAATCTATCCTCTGCTTAAATCAAAATATAATAAGCCAGGTCCTTCAGAAGTAATGTGGGGTGTGGATTATGAAATCTTAAAAAGTTTTAGTAAGGCTATAAAAAATAAAGATTTAGATTTATTAGAAAATACTCTTGCTAGGGCAGAGGAAATGACCTATAAAGAAGAAAATATATTGTTCCCATTATTAGAGGAAAATCTATCTGATGAAGATTATTCAAATATATATAACGATTTAAGTGAATATGACCAAAATATAAACATCAATCAGGCTGAAGATTCTAATAAAGTATTAAAACAAGAAGATGAAAATACAGATGGTTATATATATTTTTCAAAAGGAAAATTAAGAGTGGATCAACTTGAAGCGCTGCTAGATACAATGGACATTGAAATAACCTTTGTAGATGAAAAAGATATAAACTCATATTATAATGATCATAATGGAGATAAAGTTTTTAAAAGACCAAAGTCCTCTTTAGGTAGAGAGGTGTACTCTTGCCATCCACCTCAAGCTGAACGCAAGGTTAGAAAAATTATTGCTGATCTTAAATCAGGAGCTAGAGATAAAGTTGTAGTGATAAGAGATATAGCTGGCAGTGATTATACAGTAACCTACTATGGTGTTTGGGATAAAAATGGTAATTACAAGGGAATATTAGAAACTGTACAGAACGTGGACTTTTACAAAAATTATCTAAAAAAATGGAATAAGATGTAGCTAAATAAAAAGTCGAGTATTTAATTACTCGACTTTTATCTGTTAGATTACAATCTATGTTTTTTTCTAAATTGGGATGGAGTTTGTCCGACTTTCTTTTTAAATACCTGGTTAAAATAAGATTGGGAATTAAAACCTACTATTGATGAAATTTCCTCCATAGAATGATTAGTAGAAATTAGTAAATTTTTAGAAATTTCAATTCTTTTAAGAATCAAATATTCGATAGGGGTGACCCTATACGATTGTTTAAATTCTGATATTAAGTGAAATTTATTCATATAAGCCATTGCTGATAATTGCTCTAACTTGATATCCTCAGAATAGTTACTATCTATATAGTTTTTTATATAGTCAATCTGCCTATTAACTTTCCTGTCATGTTTTACAGTAATAATATTTTCAAATTTTCTTAAAAACTCTATTATAAATATTGCAGCCTTTGAATTGGCCATAGCTTTTGAAAATATTTTTTCAGAATGAAATTCATCAAAAATTTCATCAAAATATGTTGCATCTAGCTTGTTTTCCTCAATATTTGCTGAAAAAAAGTTAGTAGACTCAACTTTCCCATTTTTCTTATTTATTTTGGATAAAGATAACGATTCAACTCCAAAACCTATTATTTCACAAGTACCACATGCACCATCCACGTAAATTGTATGACCTATATTAGAATTAATCACAATTATATCATTTTGGTGAACACTTAAAGTTTCGTTTTCTACAGAGAGCTTTCCAAATCCTTGTTTGACATAGTAAAAATAAGTAAAAGGGTGAAACTGAATCCTTGAAGAATAATTTCTGCTGTAAATATTTTTTTGAGCATCTAAAACCTTTATATCTACATTTGATATGTCATTTTCTTGTTCTATATCTCTAAAATAAGTGTTTTCAATCATAATATTAGTTTCCTTTAATTCCATCCTTTATTAACATTATAATATATCTAATTACATTTTTAAAGTCATTTTAATAATTAGATATTTTTTCAATTTATTATTAAATTAGTTAAATATATTTATACCCAATAAATTCTTATAAAAATTTACTTTCGTTTAATAAATATTTAACAATTATGACTGTTTTTGATTGATAATGATTGAATCTGAAGTATATTATTTTTATGATTCTAGAAGAAAGATTAAATCTTATAAGAAATATACTAAAAAAAGAGGGAACAGTTTCTAATTCTCTTTTATTAGAAGAGCTAGATATAAGCGAATCAACATTAAGGCGAGACTTAGTTTATCTTCAGGATAAGGGAGAAATAAGACGAGTCCATGGAGGGGCTACCTTAAATAAGCTGCTTGAAGAGACAAACTTTCATTTTAATGAAACAACTAATATTGAAGCAAAGAAAAATATTGCAAAAAAAGCAAGTCTATTAATTGAAAATGGTGCTTATATATTTTTAGATGCTGGAACTACCACTCATAGCTTGATTGACTTCCTACATGATAAAGATGTCACAGTGGTAACAAATGGTCTGATGCATTTAGAAAAATTAAGTGCTCTAGCTATTCCTACGATTTTACTAGGAGGCAAATTAAAGGCATCTACATTTATAAGTTACGGTGAGCAGACTTTAAATGAAATAAACGATTTGAATTTTGACTTAGCATTTATAGGTGCCAATGGCGTAGAAAATAAAACTTATACTACTGCCGATATAAATGAAGCTTTGATAAAAAAAGCAGCCATAAGGCAAGCAAATAAAGCTTTTGTTCTAGCTGACTCTTCGAAAATAGATAAAAAATATTTTGCTAATATATGTACTTTTGAGCAAGCGAAACATATTAAGGAGGATTAATGATTTATTCACTCACATTAAATCCATCTATAGATTACATCATGAAACTTGATGAGTTTAAAGATGGAGCAACAAATAGGAGTTATGAAGACAAAAAATTCCCAGGTGGTAAGGGAATAATGGTTGCAAAACTTCTTAAAAATCTAGGGGAAGATCCTATAAATTTAGGTTTTATAGGTGGATTTACCGGTTCATATATTGTAGATTCGTTAGATAAACTTGGTATAAAAGAAGAATTTACTAAAATAGATGGGGACTCACGTATAAATGTAAAGCTCAAATACGATGAAGAAACTGAAATAAATGCTGGTGGGCCAGATATTAATGAAGATGAAATCAATAGATTTTTAGAAAAAATATCTGAACTTAATTCCACAGATACTTTAATACTATCAGGATCAATTCCAAAATCGCTTGGCCTAGACTTTTATAAAAAAATTCTGGATAAGAAAAATCTAGAATTTACTATAGATATAGGCGGCAAAGAATTGCTAGATTATTTATCTTATAAACCCTTATTAGTAAAACCAAATATCGATGAACTTGAGGCAATATTTGAAACTAAGATTGATGATAGAAACATTTTAACCTATGCTAAGAAGCTTTATGAACTTGGTGCTAAAAACGTAATTATTTCACTAGGGAAAGATGGATCTATTTTTGTAAGTGATGATATTAGTTTAAAGGCTAAACCTATTGAAGGAAAATTAATAAACTCAGTAGGAGCTGGCGATAGTATGGTGGGTGGTTTTATCTATGGTATAAAAAATGGTTTATCTAAAGAAAAAGCCTACAAACTTGCAGTAGCTTGTGGAACAGCAACTGCCTTTAGCGAAGATATAGCAAGTAAAGATTATATTTATGAAATATTAGAAAAAGTAGAGGTAAATGAATATGGAAATTAAAGATCTACTAAAAAAAGAGCTAATGATTCTAGATTTAAAGGCTGATAATAAAAAAGGTGCTATAGAAGAATTAGCTAGTAAATTTTATGAACACGGATATGTAAATTCTAAAGAAGAATTTGCAGATGGTTTAAGAGATAGAGAAGAACAAGGCTCAACAGCCCTAGGAGATGGAGTAGCTATTCCTCACTCAAAAAATAAAACTGTTAAAGAACCTGCAGTTTTATTTGCTAGAAAAAATGATGGACTAGACTACGAAGCCCTTGATGGTGAAGATACCTTTATATTTTTTGCCATTGCAGCTCCAGATGGAGAAAATAACCTTCATGTAGAAACTCTAGCAGAATTATCAAAAATGATAATGAAAGCTGGTTTTGTAGATGATCTTAAAAAAGTAAATAGCCCAGATGAAGTATACCAAGTAATAGATAAATATTCTGAAAATAAAGAAAAAACTGTTGTAGAAAATACCTATACATCAGAAACTACTACATCAAAAACTGAAAAAATATCAAATGAATCACCAAAAGATTTAATAGTAGCCGTAACTGCTTGTCCAAATGGTATAGCTCATACTTATATGGCTCAAGAAGGTCTTGAAGAAGCTGCAAGAAAAGCCGGAGTTGATATAAAAGTAGAAACAAATGGATCAGATGGTATCAAAAATAAATTAACTGATGAAGATATAAAAAATGCCAAGGCTGTAATAATAACTGCTGATAAAAAAGTAAAAACTGACAGATTTGATGGTAAAAAAGTAATCCAAAGACCAGTATCTGACGGTATAAGAAAAGCTGATGAATTAGTAGCTCACGCGATAAAAGGAGATGCAAGTATCTTCCATAGCCAAAATAATACCAGTAAAGATCACGCAAAAAGTTCTGATGATTCTCAAACCCTATGGCAAAAGATATATGGCGATGTGATGAATGGTATTAGTCACATGCTTCCATTTGTTATAGGTGGGGGGATACTGCTAGCAATTTCTTTCTTATTTGAAAGATTTATGGGAGATAGTTCACCAGTATTTACAGTTTTAAATGATCTTGGCTCTGATGCTATGAGCTTCCTAATACCAATTCTTGCTGGATATATAGCAATGTCTATTGGAGATAGACCAGCATTAATGCCTGGTATGGTTGCAGGACTTATGGCAAGTCGTGGAGCTGGATTTATAGGTGGGTTAATCGGTGGTTTTGTCGCAGGTTATATAATTAATTTTATTAAAAAAATCACTAAAAATTTACCAAAATCAGTTGAAGGTCTAAAACCTATGTTAATTTACCCAGTATTAGGTTTACTATTAACAGGACTTGTAATGTATCTAGTAGTAGACCCTATATTTACTGGAATAAATACAGCAATAAATAATTGGTTACTAAACTTAAGTGGGTCAAATAGAATCTTACTTGGAGCATTACTTGGTGCTATGATGGCAATAGATATGGGTGGTCCAATAAATAAAGCTGCTTATGCCTTTGCTATTGGAGTTTTTACAGATACAGGTATTGGATCATATATGGCAGCTGTAATGGTTGGAGGTATGGTGCCACCAATTGCTATAGCCCTAGCATGTACTTTATTTAAAAATAAATTTACAGATAAAGAAAAAGAAACAAAAATTACAAACTTTATCTTAGGACTAAGCTTTATTACAGAAGGGGCTATTCCTTTTGCGGCTAGTGAACCACAAAGTGTTATTCCTTCAGTTGCAATAGGATCAGCAATAGCTGGTGCTATAGTCGGAGCCTTTAATGTACAATCGCCTGCCCCACACGGAGGAGTATTTGTCCTTCCTGCTATGAGTAGCTTAAACCAAGCCTTGTTCTTCCTTTTAGCAGTAGCTGCTGGATCAATAGTAGGAGCATTAATTTTAGGAAAACTTAAGAAAAGACCAGAAGAAAAATAGCATAAATTATTCATAAAAGAGATTTTACAAAATAAGATTGTAGAATCTCTTTTTATTTTGAAGGTCTAAAATTGATTACAAAATTATTATAAGTATAATTTAGGTAATAGAGGTGATTATATGGCTATGATTTCAGAGCAAAAAATTGATGAAATTAGAGCAAGTTCTAACATTGTAGATATCATTGGAGAATATGTTGATCTCAAAAGAGCAGGTTCATCATATAAGGGCTTATGTCCCTTCCACAATGAAAAAACACCTTCTTTTACTGTTGATGAAAAGAAACAATTATTTCACTGCTTCGGCTGCGGAGTAGGAGGAGATGTTGTTTCTTTTATTATGCAAAAAGAGGGTTTATCATATCCTGAAAGTTTGGAATATCTAGCAAATAAAGCAGGTATAAGAATGGAATATTCTAATAACTATGAGGCCAATCCTAGAAACAAAGAACTTTATGAAATTAATAAAGATATTATGATGTTTTATTATAAGAATTTATTGACTAACAAAGAAGCTATTAACTACCTAAAAAATAGGGGACTTAGCGGTAAAATTGTCAATAGATTTATGCTAGGGTTTGCTAAAAATAGCTGGCAAGACTTGTGTGATTATATAGAATATAGGGGCTATGATAAAAAGGATTTAGAAGATATAGGACTTATAAAAAAATCTAGCAAGGGCAACTATTATGATAAATATAGAAATAGGATAATTTTTCCGATTATAAATCACTATGGTAATGTAATAGGTTTTGGTGGTAGGGCCATAGGTGATGAGATGCCAAAATACCTTAATTCACCAGAATCAGATATTTTTAAAAAAAGATTTAATCTTTATGGTCTAAATATTTATAAAAAGCAAAAAGGGACTGATATTATCCTTGTAGAAGGCTATATGGATGTAATTGCTCTAAATAATTTTGGTATCGATTATGGTGTTGCAAGTCTAGGAACAGCCCTTACACCTGATCAAGCTAAACTTATAAAACGTTATGCAGAAAATATTTATATCTGCTATGACAGAGATAGCGCTGGAATAAATGCAACTAATAAGGCCATAGAAATTTTTTTAGATGCTGGTGTTAAACCAAAGATAATCACCTTGGAAGAAGGGCTAGATCCTGATGACTTTATAAAAAAATATGGCAAGGAAGCCTTTCTAGAAAAAAAAGAAAATGCTTTGGATGCCTATAATTATAAGTATAATCAGATATTGGATTTATATTCAAAGGCCAATCCAAATGAAAAATATGAAAAACTTGATTTATTCGTAGAGTTTCTTGCAAGTATCGATTCAGATCTTACTCGTGAAATATTTACAAATAATGTATCGACTCTATTTAAGATAGACAAAAGCACTTTAAATCAAGCAGTCGACAAGTATAATACTAATATTAATGAAAAAGAAAGCCGCAAGAATTATTATAAGCAAAAAAATGATTCTAAGGTTATAGTAAAAAGCAATCCTCAAAAATTTAATTTCCTTGAGCTAGAAGTTTTAAGACTAATTTTTAATCAAAAAGAAGATTATTTGAAAAATCAGGAAATTTTTGATAAAAGTCTTACAAATTCTAAGCTTATAGATATGAAAGACTTTATTGTAGATAAAAATCTAGAAAAGTTTAATAAAAATGATGAGGATCATATATACATTTTAAATTATATAAGAGATAATACTAATCCTATTTATCCAAGTGAACTAGTCGATAAGATAGAATACTATGAAAAAATTAAAAAGCTGGATAAGTTAAGGTCTCTTAAAAATGAAGCTAAGGGGAGTTTTAATGAGTAGCGATAGCGATAAACTACTTGATGAAGATGTTTTAAATGAGATAATAGAAGAATTTCAATCTATCAGTGAATCTCAAGATGGAATGATTACCTATAGTCAAGTATATACATTTGAAACATTTAAAGAAATAGAAGATGATGGCAAAAAATATGTTATCTCACAAATAATCAGCAGGGGAATCGAGATAGTCGAAAAATCTGAGGCAAGCACTGATGATGATATAGAAGATGACAAAGATTTAAAAGATGATTTAGATGATGATATATCAGAAGAAGAGGATATCGACGAATCAAAAATTGAGGAAGAAGTAGTCGATGATGATGTCGATAATATATCAGGTATAAAACTAGATGACCCTGTAAAAATGTACCTAAAAGAAATTGGTAAAGTCTCTTTACTAACAGCTAAAGAAGAAATTCACCTAGCGCGCCAGATGGAAATGGGAGAAATAGCTAGAAAAAAATTAGAAGGTACTAATCTTAATAAGCAAAACAAAATGAAATTATCAAATGATATTTTCTTTGGAAACCTAGCTAAAGTTATAGAAATAGCCAATGATGAACTAGTAAATAGTGGTAGAATATCAGAAAGTTCTATAAATAATCTAGATGGTATTATTGCCATGGGCAAATTATTTGATGAAATAATGGTTGAAAATCCAGATGTAGAAAAAATTGAGGAACTAAAGGCCAAGGTTTTAATTTGTAAGATAGCTAGCCAATCTATAGAAGAAAAAGAACTATCAATAAGTGATGCAAACTCCTTATGTGATCTTTTTGATTCTTTTGATCATTTGATAAACTTAAATGAAAATGAAGAAGTTGTAACCTATAACTATGAGTTTTTTACAGACTTATTATCTACAGCTGCTAACAATGAATATATAAAAACCAACGATAGGATGATTATCGATAATTTTAAAGAGGCGGCAGCAGTTTCTCAAAGTATAAAAGATGGCAAAGAAGTAAATAACGAGTTTGAAAAAGATATAAAAATATATTTAGCTGATAGCAACCTAGCTCACATGATTTTAAGGTCTGATCAAATAAGCAGTGAAGATGAACTAAATCTAAAAAGAGCTATTTTAAAGGCTAAGAGAGCTAAGCAAAAATTAGCAGAAACAAACTTAAGATTAGTAGTATCTATTGCTAAAAAATATGTAGGGCGTGGTATGAGTTTCTTAGATCTTATTCAAGAGGGTAATATGGGTCTTATGAAAGCAGTTGATAAATACGATTATAATCGTGGTTTTAAATTCTCAACCTATGCTACATGGTGGATAAGACAAGCAATCACCCGTGCCATAGCTGACCAAGCCAGAACTATAAGAATACCAGTTCATATGGTAGAAACTATAAATAAACTCGTAAGGACTCAAAGACAACTTGTCCAAGACCTAGGACGTGACCCAACAAACGAAGAAATAGCAGAACAAATGGGTATAGAAGTTTCTAAAGTTCAAGAAATCAGAAAAATTGCCCAAGAACCTGTTTCTTTAGAAACACCAATTGGTGAAGAGGAAGATTCTCACTTAGGAGACTTTATAGAAGATGAAACAGCAGTTAATCCTGATGATGCGGCAAATTATACCATGTTACGTGAACAGTTAAATGATGTTTTATCATGTCTTGGCCAAAGAGAAAAAAGAGTTTTACAATTAAGATTTGGTCTTATAGACGGTACTCCTCGCACCCTAGAAGAAGTAGGTAAAGAATTTGATGTAACTCGTGAAAGAATTCGTCAAATTGAGGCCAAGGCCTTAAGAAAACTAAAATCACCAAACAAAAGCGAATCACTGAAAGACTTTTTATAATGAATGATAAAAAAAGATTAATGGAAATTGTAAATATAATTGACAGCGGAAAAAGTGTCATAGATGTAGGAACCGATCATGGATTGGTTCCTTTATATTTGGCAAAAAATGAAATAAGCACAGATATATTAGCAACAGATATATCAGCCCCATCCTTACAAAAACTAGAAGATAAACTAGATGATGATTTAAGGAAAATAATCAAAACGAGGGTAACTGATGGTTTTAAGGGTATAGAAAAAAAAGAAAATCAAGTCGCAATTATTGCTGGTATGGGTGGCAATACTATTATAGACATAATAGATGATAGCCTAGACTTTGTAAAAACTCTAGATTATATGGTACTGGCTTCAAACATTGCTACTGAAAAGCTTCGTTCATATTTAAATCAAAATAATTTTGAAATAACTAGAGATTTTCTAACCTTTGAGCATGGTAAATATTATGATGTTATTAAAGTATCTTACGGTAAAGCCCAAGACCTTTCCCTCGCGGACTTATATTATGGATACGAAAATATTGATAAGAGAAGCAAGCTATTAGAAGAAAAATTAGCTATTGACTACAAAAAAAATCTATCATTTAAAGAGGATATTATAAAAAAATCAGCTAATAATGATGGGCTTGATAAGATAAATAAAAGGCTAGAAGCTATAGATGAGGTATATAAAAGATGGAAATAAGAGATTTAATTTATAAACTAAATGAAAAATACCCCCTAGATCTTCAGGAAAATTGGGATAATTCAGGATTACAAATTGGAAATTTAAATAATGAATTAAAAAACATCCTAGTTAGCCTTGATTTAGAGGATGAGGGAGTAGATTTAGCTATTAAAAATAATTGTAATCTAATAATAACTCATCACCCATATTTATTTAATGGCACAAAGTCTATAGATTTATCTGATCAATTTTATAAGCGCTTAGAAAAAGTAATTAAAAATGATATTACAGTTTTTGCTATGCATACTAACCTTGATATAGCAGATGATGGATTAAATGATAATCTATGTAATATTCTAGAGATAAAAAATCCTAGAGTTTTAGAAGTAGGCAATGAAGTAGGACTTGGTAGATTTGGGGAAATAAATCCAACTCAGGCTAAAAATTTTGCAAGTATTGTTAAAGAAAAATTAAAAGCAGAAGAATTAATCTACTATGGGGATATGGAAAAAACCATTTCTAAAATTGCAGTTTGCGGTGGGTCTGGTTCTTCACTTTTAGATGACGCCCTTGAGCATAGCTGTGATCTTATGCTTACAGGTGATGTTTCTTATCATATGGCTATGGATTACTCAAATAGAGGTCTTATTATAATAGATGCAGGTCATTTTGCTAGCGAAAACCATGTTATTTATAAATTGAAAGATGTAATAGCAAGTATGACAGAAAAAGATGTATACACTTATTCTAAAGAAGATAGTTTTAGAACCTTTATCTAATATAGATTTTACAAAAGTTTAATAAACGGTAAAATAAAGCATGGAGTAAATCAGACAATCGCGGCTAAGTACGAGGAAAGTCCGTGCACCACAGAGCAAGGATGCTTGATAACGTCAAGTAGGAGTGATCTTCAGGCTAGTGCAACAGAAATATACCGCCGAGTTTACTCGGTAAGGTTGGAAAGGCGAGGTAAGAGCTCACCAGCTATATGGTGACATATAGGCTATGTAAACCCCATCCGGTGCAAGAACGAAGGGATGATAAACAAAGCTTGCTCGGCTTTGATCCAGAATGGTTGTTCGCTTGAGCTTATTGGCAACAATAAGCCTAGATAGATGATTGTCTAATACAGAACACGGCTTATAGATTTGCTCCTTACATAAATATTACAAAATGTAATTATTTTGTTTATCATATTATAAAATCTTACACTTTTAATTTGTTTTTTTAGTTATATTTATAATGTATAAGATATTTTTACAATATAGCTAAATATTCCACTTAAAAGTGTAATTTTTTTGTAACTTTTTCTTGACACATTTGTTAAGTTAGTATAAAATTAACACAGATTTAATTTCAGGACTATTTAATACAGTAAAGAAGGGAATCTATTTACCAATGAATAAGAAGAAAATTGGAGCAGCTTTTTCTTTAGTTGCTGCAGTAACTGCAGGAGCTACAGCCTATGCTTCAACTATAAATAATTTAGAATCAGACAGAAATACTAACGCTATGTTTACACCAAACTATAGTGATAATACATATGATTACAACTTAGTAAAATCAGATTATACAAATGATCTAAAAAATACTGCTATTGCAAACGAAACACGAGTAGTACAAAATACAGCTGAAAAAGAAGAAGCTGTTGCAAAAGTAGAAGAAAATGCAAAAGAGATACTTAAAACTTCTGTAATCAATGTTGTTGCTAAAGAATCTGTAGAAGAAGAATCTCAAGATGTTAGAGCAGATGAAGAAACAGAATCAGAAGAAACAACAGAAGTAGCTGATG
Source organism: Anaerococcus groningensis (assembly GCF_046365465.1). Classification (NCBI taxonomy): domain Bacteria; kingdom Bacillati; phylum Bacillota; class Tissierellia; order Tissierellales; family Peptoniphilaceae; genus Anaerococcus; species Anaerococcus groningensis. The sequence goes on from NZ_JBGMEG010000008.1 coordinate 12,174, forward strand.
AAGAATTAAACACTTCTGATGATGAAGTTATTTTATACGATGACTCTAATTTACCAGAAGTTGATGAAGAAAATACTGAACTTGCAAGCACTGAAAAAACAGAGGAAGAGCAAACAAGTGAGGAAGTAGTAGATGATCAAGGCGATGAAGTTTTAGCCTATGATGATACCAAGCTAGATGAAGCTTTATCTGACCAAAATGAAGAAGATTTAGAAGTAGCTGAAGCTGACGATGAAGTAGTAAATTACCTTGATAATAATGCTGAAGAAGTAGAAACAGAAGAAAAAGAAGAATCTAACCAAGTGGTTAGTAAATTTGTCAATGTAGAAGCTCTATATATCAGATCTTCAAAATCAATGGATGATAACACAAATGCTATAAGAACTCTAGCAGCTGGAGATAAGGTAGAAGGTGTTATTGAAGGGGATTGGTTAAAAATAGAAGAAGGATATCTAAACTTAAAATATCTTTCAAATGAGTATCCTCAAAATTTAGTTGACACTATCCAAGCAAGAAAAGCTGCTGAAGCTAAAAAAGAGGAAGAAGCAAAAATTGCTCAACAAGTCCAAGCCAAAAAAGAAGAAGAAGCTAAAGCCGCTCAACAAGAACAAATCAAAAAGGAAGAAGAGGCTAAAGCTACTCAACAAAAAGAAGTGAAAGAAGAAAAACAAGAGACTCCAGCAAAATATGGAACTCCATTTAGTGGATGGGTTCATAATACAGCCGTAATTAATGTAAGAGATAAGGCTAAAACAGGAAATATCATCGGTACTTTAGCAAAGGGTGCAATAGTAGAAGGTGAAATAGCTGATGGTTGGGTTAGAATAAATTACAATGGAAAAACAGCTTTCGTTTCTTCATATTATCTAACAACTCAAGCTGCTCAAGAAGCTGAAAAACAAGCTTTAGAAAATGCAAAAGCTCAACAACAAGCACAACAAGCACCTGTAGTTGAAGAAAATAAAGAGACATCAGCTGAGGCTCAAAAAGCACAACAAACCGTGGTTGAAGAAGTAGTTGATGAAGAAGAGATAGTAGCAGAACAAACAGCTGCACCAGTAGTAAATCAAAATGGTCAACAAGCTGCAAATATAGCAAGTAGATTTGCGGGTAGCCCATATGTATGGGGTGCATCAGATCCTTCAGTAGGTTTTGACTGCTCTGGTTTAGTAACTTATGCTTACAGACAACTAGGAGTAAGCTTACCTCACTCATCACAAGCACAATTTAATAACGGTTATGCTGTTGGTATTAATAACTTACAACCTGGGGACTTAGTATTCTTCTCAAATCACAGCAGTATAGATCACGTTGGAATAGTTACAAGTTCTGATGGTACATTTATCCACGCATCAACACCAAAATCAGGTGTAAAATACGATAATGTATATAGCAATTACTATCAAAAAGTATTTGCTGGTGCTAGAAGAATATTCTAATTAATAGAGATACGCCCAAATGGGCGTTTTTTTATTGGAGTAACTATGAAAATACTTGATACAAAAAATGATAAAAAATATTTAATTGACAAACTAAAAAATAATAAAATTCAAAATAAAATTTTATTATTAACCCATAACCCTAGTGATGAAGAACTATCTTATAAAAACTTTATTATCAAAAGATGTGAAGAATTTGATATAAGCTATATTGACCATGAGTTTGATGAAAATGTATCAGCCAGTGAAATGGTTAAATATATTAATAGCTTTAATGAAGATGATGGTTTTATAATATTTTTACCTTTTGGTGACTTTGAGGATATGGAATATTTGCGCAAAAATATCAATATAAAAGACCTAGATGGGTTTACTTATAAATCAATGGGCAGATCTACAAGCGGGCAAATAGATTATCTACCAGCTACACCCAAAGCTGTAGCAAAATTTTTATTAAATAATTACGATTTGAAGTCAAAGAATATAGTTATTGCTAACAATACAAATTTAATTGGCCTACCTTTAGCAACTTTTTTATCCAAAAATCATGCTACTGTTACTATTTTAAATCAGCATACTACTGATGATAAAGAATTTATAAAAAATAGTGATATATTTATTTCCGCCATAGGTAAGGGGAATTATTATGACAAAAGTTACTTTAAAGATGGACAGGTTATAATAGATGTTGGAACTTCTTATGTAAATGGTAAGATAATAGGTGATGTCGATTTTAATGATTTAAAAGATTTAGACTTAGAAATATTAACAAGTAAAAATGGAATAGGGTCAATAACTACATTGACCCTTTTAGAAAGTTTGATAGAGTAGGGAGAGGCAATGCCATTAGTAGAAACTAAGGAAGAGTTAGAAAAATATAAAGAATTTGTAAGAAATTGTGAATATGCAAGACCAATGCAGGACCCAGCGTGGGCTGATGTTAAGGAAAATTGGTCTAGTGACTATATTTATATAGAAGAAAATAAGCAAATTATAGGGGCTATGAGTGTAATTGGAATTAAAAATCCTAATGGAAAATATTTTCTATATGCTCCACGTGGGCCAGTTTGTGATTTTAAAAACTATGAGCTTGTAGATGCTTTGATAAAAGAAGCAGATGTATTAAAAGAAAAATACGATGCTTTTTTACTAAGGATGGACCCAGAAGTAAAATTTGATGAAAAAGCTATATATGAATACGAAAAAAGGGGCTATGATTTTAGAACCTATGGTACTGATCCCCATTCATTTACCCAGCCAAGATATAATATGATTTTACCTATCTCAGGGATGAGTGAAGATGAATTGTTTGAAAGTTTTTCATCAGCTACCCGTAGAAATATTAGAAAATCATATAGAAATGATATAAAAACGGTAGAAGAAACTAATGATAAAATCCTAGACCAATTTTATAATTTGACCAAAATAATGGCTGAAAGACAAGAAATAGGTCATAGACCAAAAGAATATTTTAAAAGATTATTAGAGTATATGAATGGGAAGATTTTTACTTCTTACTATGAAGATGAGGCCTTATCTGCTTCACTTCTAGTTCCATACGGTAATAAAGTTTATTATCTATATGCAGCTAGTTCAAATGAAAAAAGAAATAAGATGCCAAACTTTAATATGATTTGGGAAGAAATTAAATGGTCACGTGAAAATGGCTATGAGTACTTTGACTTCGGTGGTACATTTTCATTAGACTCCAAAGATGGTTTATATCGTTTTAAGGAAGGATTTTGTTATCCAGATAGATATACAAACTTTATTGGAGAACTAGATGTTGTCTATGATAGAGAAAAATACGAAGAATTTTTAAAATAAGAAAAACCCTTAGGATTTAAAATCTTAAGGGTTTATTTTTCGTTTGTAAGACTTAATGCAACTTCCAAAGCCTTCTCAACATTAGGTAATTCTGTATTGTGATCCAAATACTCTACATGTCTTATAACATTTTTTTTATCCACAACAAACATAGCCCTATTTACAAGTTTTAATTCATTTATAAATAGAGAATATTCTTTGGCAAAGTCTTGGTAAAGATAATCAGAAACAAATACTAAGGTTGATATTTCTTTATCCTTTATAAAGCGTTTTTGAGCAAAAGGCAAATCGTTTGAAACTGTAACTACTGATAAGTCTTTTGGAAAATTCTCCTCATTTTTAGATAGCAAGAATGTCTGTAGTTCACAAACAGATGTATCTACAGAAGGAACGGCAGATATAATTTTTACCTTACCCTCTTCATTTTTATAAAAATCATAGTCTGATAAGTCTTCTAATTTAGCTTTAAAATTTGGAGCGGTGTCATTTACCTTTAGCTTATCACCATTAACTGTTAATTCAAGTTGTCCAAATTTTACAACTCTATTTGTCATATTATTCTCCTTACATTACAGAACATGTTATTTATCTATTTTATATCTTATTATAAAAACTAATCATTGTAAAGCGTGAGATTTTAGGGTATAATTAGTCAGTATGAAAATATAAAAGGAGGGAATATGGCAGACTTAGTATTAAATGCAAATAACAGAGAAGTTACTGGAAAAAACAAAGTTAATAAATTAAGAGCTGAAGATTTAATTCCAGCTGTTGTTTATGCCAAAGGTGAAGATAATCTTAATGTTCAAGTTACATCAAGAGACTTCGATAAAATTTTAAGACAAGCTGGTACATCTACAATCATTACTTTAGATGTTGATGGAGAAAATAAAGATGTACTTATTAAAGACTACCAAACACATCCATACAAAAATCAATTTTTACACGTTGATTTCCAAGCTATTAACCAAAATGAAGCAATTAGGGTTAATGTACCAATTGTACTATTAGGAAGAGATGATTTAAACATCGACTCAGCAGTATTAGTACAAAATATGGATAGCGTAGAAGTAGAATGTTTACCAAAATACATTCCACAAACAGCTGAAGTAGATATTACTGAAATTGAAATCGGTGATTCTAAAACTATCGCAGATCTTGATATCTTTGGAAATGAAAACATCACAATTCTTGCAGAAGAAGATGAAGTTATTTGCTCACTACAAGAAGCAACTGAAGAAGAACTTCCAGAAGATGAAGAAGCTGCTGATGTTGATGCTGCTGATGTACCAACTGTTGAAGAAACAGAAGGTGAAGAAGCTGACGACGCTGAGTAATAATAATTTAAAGGCCTTAGGGTCTTTTTTTATTGCCAGAAAGTAGCTATATTTGCTATAATAGATTTATGAATGGAAAGCTAATTGTTTTTGAAGGACCAGATGGATCTGGAAAAACTACGATATTAAAAAAAGTTAATGAAAAACTGACTGATGAGGGCTATAAGTTAACGCTTGTCAGAGAACCCGGCGGTACTGATATTTCTGAAAAGATTAGAGAAATTATTATCGACAATGATAATATAAATATGGCAGCAAAAACTGAAAGTTTACTTTTTGCAGCAAGTAGAGCCCAACTAGTAGAAGAAAAATTAAGACCAGCCCTAGCAAATGGTGAAATAATTTTATGTGATCGCTTTGTCCTAAGCTCCCTCTTATATCAAGGAGTAGGTCGTGGCTTAGGAATAGATGAAGTAAAGGCTATAAATGACTTTGCCATAGGTGATGTGAAACCAGACCTGACTATATTTTTTAATATAGATTACAAAACAGCTTTGGTTCGTAAAAGAGCAAATTTTTCAGCAGATAGGTTAGAAAATGAAGACTTTGACTTTCATAAAATAATTTTTGATGCCTACTTAGATATAGCTGATAGATATAATGATGACATAAAACAGGTAGATGCCACTCGTTCTATAGAGGAAGTTAGCACTGATGTTTTAAAACTTATAAAAGATTTATTGGAGGATTAGATGAAACTATTAATTTCGATTGTACAAGATGCAGATGTAAATTTCTTGATGGATTCCCTTACAGAAAGTGGCTACAGAGTTACTAGGTTATCTACAACAGGTGGATTTTTAAAAAAAGGTAATACAACCTTATTGATAGGTGTTGAAGAAGAAAAGTTAGATGATGTTTTATCTATTATTGAACACAACTGCAAAAGAAGAAATACCACTACAACAATCATTAACCCGTCAGCAGAAAGCTCGCTTTTATCAAATACAGTACCTGTAGATATTACCGTAGGTGGAGCAACAATATTTATTCTAGATGTAGACCAATACATTAGACTATGATAGATTTAGATACACAGATTAATGAAAATTCCCTTTCACATGCCTATATTTTCGAATCAGCCAATGAATCATATAACTTAGAATTTGCGAATGATTTTGCTAAAAAAGTATTTGAAAGTAAGGGCGTTTACATAGAAAATAATATAAACCCAGATTTATACATAATAGATAAGGGAAATGATATAATCGATATTGAAAGCGTAAGAGTTCTGCTAAAATATACAGCCCTAAAACCTTCTAATAATACAATAAAAATTTACATAGTTCACAATGCTCATAATATGAGGACAGAAGGTTTTAATGCTATGCTTAAGACTATAGAAGAGCTAAAAGATTACAATATAATAATCTTTACTACAAAAAATAAGGACTTACTCTTGCCTTCCATAAGGTCTAGGTGTCAGATTATTAGACTAAATGCTGATGAGATAAAAAGTGATATTGATTTAGATAGATTATCAGAAATCCTTGCTGAAACTTATAGGGGAAATATTAGCCAGTTTTACCAAAACAAGGCTTTTTTCGATAGCTATAAAAATGATAAGTCTTTGATGTTTGATGGGCTAATTGATATATTTGAAATGGTTGTAAAAGAAAAATATATGCCGGGGTTAGTAAATTCAAATTTAAACATAAAGAAATTAGCGGATATTAATCTAAGTCAGATAGAAGAAATAATTAACTTGATATACACTATTAAAATTGGTTTAAAGAATAATATTAACTATGATTTAGCTATAGAAGAGGTAATCTTTAGTGTATACAAGGGAGGGATAGGATAGTGAATGTAATAGGAGTTAGATTTAAAGAAACGGGTAAAATATATTACTTTAAAGCTAACGATGAAAAATATAACTACAAACAAAAAGTAATTGTAGAAACAGAAAATGGAATAGAACTTGGTGAAGTAGGTCTGGTTAATGTAGATAAAGAAAAAGAAAATTTTGACCAAGATTTAAGAGAAGTTATAAGACTTGCTACAGATGAAGATATGGATCAGCATTTTAAAAATGAATTAGATGCTAAAAATGCCCAAGAAATTTGCCAAGAAAAAGCCGATGAATATAATCTAAATATGAAGATAGTAGATTGTAATTACACTTTTGATAGGTCAAAACTTACTTTTTATTTTACTTCAGCTAAAAGAGTTGACTTTAGAGAATTAGTAAAAGACTTAGCCAGTACTTTTAAAAGCCGCATAGAACTAAGACAAATTGGTGTAAGAGATCATGCAAAACTTATAAAACATTATGGATCTTGTGGCCAAGAGTGTTGCTGCTCTAGATACTTAACAGAATTTGAGCCATTATCTATAAAATGTGCCAAAGATCAAAATATTAGCCTAGATCCATCTAAGATTTCTGGAGTGTGTGGTAGACTTATGTGTTGTCTAGCCTATGAAGAAGATCATTATTTAGAAGTAAAAAAAACTATGCCAAAATACGGGCAAACAGTTGCAACTGAAGACGGTGAGGGTGTAGTAATTGCGAATAATATGGTTCGTGAATGTTGTAAGGTAAGAATTCAAAAAGACGATGATGAAACTATAGAAAAACACTACAAGATATGTGACTTACATAAGACTAATAACAATTGATACTCATTATCATTTTGGATAATTATTTAAAATGATAAGCTAAAAGAATAATTATACTTGACAAAAATAAGGAACAATTGTACAATTTTAATATAAAATAAATAGGAGGTAATTATGGCATACGTAATAGACGAAAATACATGCATTAGCTGTGGAACATGTGCAGGAGAATGTCCAGTAGACGCAATCTCAGCTGGAGATGATGCATACGTAATCGACGCTGATACTTGCATTGATTGTGGAACATGTGCTTCTGTTTGTCCAGTAGACGCAATCGATCCAGAATAAAAATAATACATACAACTTAGACATATTATTATAAATAAAAGATGTTAGCCTTAGCTAGCATCTTTTTTATTTTATAGAATAAAAATAATTATAGACTGATTAGCTTCATAATAAAAAACCCTTGCAAAGTATACTTGCAAGGGATAAGTTGGAGCTTCAAACAGGAGTTGAACCTGCAACCTACGGTTTACGATACCGTTGCTCTGCCAATTGAGCTATTGAAGCGAATTATAAATAAACTATACTTATAATTTCTGAATAGACAATTGAAATAATTAAAAGCTTTGGCAAAAGAATCATATTTGATATAATTAGGTAGGAGTTTATTATGGATTTTTCATTTATTTTAAGACAACTACAAACAATTCTAATGAGTAACAGGCTAGCTTTGTTACCCCTAATTTTTATATTATTGAATTTTCTTATTTTTATTATATCTAGGACTTTTAGAAAAACAGGACTATTTGTTTTGGCCCTAGCCTTTGGAATCGATTATGCAATCAAATCTATTCCTTATGATATATATTATAATTTCCCACAGGTTTATAATTTTGTTACCATACTTTACATAGTGGGTTTTATAATATTTTTCTTAAAGATATTTAAGATACTAATAAGAATGAGCAATTTAGGAATATCTACATCTAAAAAAAGCGATAGTAAGGTGGGTAATTTTTTCAGATACACAGGTATCCTTCCTTTTTTAATTATGCTATTTTTAAATTTAGTTCATTTAGATTGGATAGTAGATGGAAAAATTATTAGGATTCTAACATCTATTACTTTTATCTATATGCTCGTTAAAACAATATATTCTACTTATAAGTACCTTAGCACTAAAGAAAGTATTATCTTAGGGGATAAGATGGACTTTAAAGAGATAAAAGATTATTTAAGTTCAGATGAAAGCAAAAAAAGTTATCATAACTCTAAAAACCAGGGCAGGAGAACTAGAAAAACTTTAGAAAAAAAAGTGGATCCAAAAGAAACCACTGAAACTATAAAAATTGACAAAAAAGATATAGAAGAAAAAATAAGTGTGGCAAATATTGAATCTGATAAGAAAAAAAATGAAAAAATCGGACATGGTGAATACGATAAAGAAGCTTCTCATTCTCTTTCAAATACTGATCTTTTAAAACTTGTTAGTAGCGATTTTTCTAATAATCACAATCAAACAACTATGATAATCATTAGCTTGAAATCAGGCGAAAAAATATCTTACACAAGTTCTAGGCCTATTCTTAAAATCCAAGAAAATAATGAATATAAGATTGACTTAGAATTTGAAAATGTAAACGAATATGACTATGGTCGATTTATAGATATTTTGCTTATGTACTCAAAAGCTAAAGACTCGTATAAGTTTGAGTTAATAGTAAGCCCTAATCAAAATCCATCCAGCAAGGTTGTCTTTTTTGATCCATCAAATATATATGATATAGACGAAAAAGACTACGCCAATGTTGGTGGAAAAATTATTAGCATGAATTTTCCAAAATATAAAATAAACTTTATTACAGGAAATTAAAATGAATTTTTTAGAATACAAACCAAAAGAAGTGTATACGAAAGTTTGGTATAGGCAAAGATCATATTTAACAGGGGCACATTTAAAATATATTGCCATGTTTTTTATGCTCTTATCCCACTTAGCACAAACAGGATTTATATATGGTCTAGGTAATAAATATTACGTTCTAGCAGATATATTTGTTTTTCTAGGTAGGATATCAATGCCTATTTTTTGTTTTTTTACTGTTCAAGCAGTTATTTATACCAAGGATTTTAGAAAATATATGCTAAGGATGTTTATATTTTCCCTAATATCAGAAATTCCATTTGACTTAGCACTTTATGGGACGCCTTTTTATTGGGAAAGTCAAAATGTTATTTTTACACTATTAATGGGGGCTATTACAGTATATGGGATAGACTACTTAAGAAAGAGTAATTATAATGTTGTAATTAAGGTCCTAGCTGGTTTATTAATTATAATATTAGCCAGAAATCTTTCTTTAATTATGAGGACTGATTATAACGTAAATGGGATAGTTGCTATAGTACTTTTATATTTGGCAAAGGATAATAAACTTCTAACCGCACTAGCTTTATTAATAGCTTTTTATTTTGAATTTAGAGTATTTGGATATGCTATACCTATTAGCTATGGTTTTGTTTATTTATCAATCCCGTTAATTATGCTCTATAATGGACAAAAAGGAAAACAAAACAAATGGGCTTTTTATATTTTTTATCCAGCCCATCTTTTACTTATTTACTTACTGAAACTTTTAATTTTATAAGGATATTATGAACATTACACAAATTTTATCAGAACAACTAAATATAAACGAGAAAAATATTTCTAATGTAATTGAACTTTTGGATGAAGGATCCACAGTTGCTTTTATCGCAAGATATAGAAAAGAAAAGACTGGCAACCTTACAGATGTTGATATTAGAGATATAGAAAAAAACTTAAATAAACTTAGAAATATAGAAAAAAGACAAGAAGAGATTATTAACTCACTAGAAAGTCAAGAAAAGCTTACAGATGAATTAAAAGAGCAAATCTTATCAGCAAATTCTCTAACTCTTTTAGAAGATATCTATGCTCCATTTAAGAAAAAAAGAAAAACAAGGGCTGATAAGGCGAAAGAAATGGGCCTTGAACCTTTATATAAATATTTAATGGCTGAAGCTAAAGATAGAGAAAATGCTCTAGAATTTGCAAAAGACTTTGTTAATAAAGATGTTGATAGTCCAGAACTTGCAATAGAAAAATCTTTGGATATCCTAGCAGAAGATATATCAAACAATATTGATGCTAGAAATATTATTAGACGAGATGGGATGATTAGGGCAAAGTTAATTGCAACTGAAAAGGATGATTCCGAAAGAACCTATGAAACCTATTATGATTTTAGTAAAAAACTCAAAGATATAAAATCTTACCAAATTTTGGCTATCAACAGGGCAGAAAGAGAAGGTGCTTTAAGTGTCAAATTAGAATTTTCAAATGCTTATAACAAAAAACTTATTGCCGATTTATATCAAGTAAATAATGATTTTCAAAAAGAACTGCTGGAGCTAGGTATTGATGATGCTTACAAAAGATTAATTTTACCTTCAATTACAACTGAACTTCGTAATTTCTTAACAGAATCAGCGGAAGATGAATCAATTAAAGTTTTTTCTAAAAACTTAAAACCATACTTTTTGCAAAGACCTATAAAAGGTAAAACTGTTATGGGTCTTGACCCTGGTTTTCGAACTGGTTGTAAGGTAGCTGTTGTGGATGGCAATGGTAAATATCTTGATCAAGCAGTAATTTACCCAGTAGAGCCTCATAAAAAGGAAAAAGAATCTATAAAAATATTAAATGATTTGATTGAAAAACATGATGTTAACTTAATTGCCCTAGGAAATGCTACAGCAAGTAGAGAAACAGAAATATTTGTAAATAAACTTATAGAGCAAAGTGATAGGGATCTGGCCTATGCAGTAGTTAATGAAGCTGGCGCTTCAGTTTATTCTGCATCTGCTCTAGGAGAAGAAGAGTTTCCAGATTTAGATGTAACAATCCGTGGGGCAGTTTCTATGGCAAGAAGACTTCAAGACCCTATGGCAGAACTTGTAAAAATTGAACCCAAACATATTGGAGTTGGCCAATACCAGCATGATTTAAATGAGAAAAAATTAGATGAAGAATTATCTAAGGTCGTAGAAGATGCAGTAAATGAAGTAGGAGTATCCATTAATAATGCTTCTTACAAGCTCCTTTCCTACGTTTCAGGTCTAAACTTAACCCTTGCTAAAAGAATAGAAGATAGTTTTAAAGAGGGGTCAATCATTTATAGAAAAGATTTAAAAAGTATAAAAGGATTGGGCGATAAAACTTATAAACTTGCTGCAGGATTTCTGAGATTTCCTGATTCACCAGAATTACTAGATAATACTGGAGTTCATCCGGAAAGCTATGCAATAGCTAAAAAACTTGCTAAATATGATTTAGATAAGATAGATATTAGCGAAGTGAGTAAAGATTTAGATGTAGGGGTTCCAACATTAGAAGATATAATAAAAGAACTTCAAAAACCAGGACGTGATCCTAGAGATGAGAATCCAGAAGTATTAACAAAATCTGAGATTATGACTATAGATGATATAAAAATTGGGGATGAGTTAAAGGGTAAAGTTAGAAATGTAACTGACTTTGGAGCCTTTGTTGATATAGGTGTAGGGACTGATGGGCTAGTTCATATATCAAAAATGAGTGATAAGTTCATAACTGATCCTAATGAAATTTTAAAAAATTCGGATATAATTAATGTTAAGGTTATCGATATTGATAAAGAAAAGTCAAGAATATCTTTATCGATGATAAACTAAAGGAGATTATATGGATAATCATAAGTCAAATTATATTAATGACAAAAAAGCAAACACAAAAACATATTATAATAAGTGCGTTGCTAAAGCCCCCGAATTCTAAATTTATATAATAATTAAATAGACTTAGCAACAAATTTTTATAATAGGAGATATGAATGAAATTAACAAATTACTATATGCCAACCCTAAGGGATGACCCAGCAGATGCCGAGGTAGTAAGTCATAAGCTACTTGTAAGAGGAGCATTTGTTAGAAAACAAGAAACAGGTATTTATTCTTACTTACCACTTGGTATGAAAGTTAAGAATAAAATTTATCAAATAGTTCGTGATGCTATGGAAGATTATGATTCTATCCAAGTTGAAACTTCTATGATTCAACCAAAAGAATTATGGGAAGCATCTGGTAGATGGCAAACATTTGGTCCAGAAATGCTTAAAATGACTGATAGACTTGGTCGTGATTACTGTTTTGGTCCAACAGCTGAGGAATATTTTGCGGATTTAGTAAAAAACGAATTGATTTCTTATAAACAGTTACCTTTAAATCTCTATCAAATCGTTGAAAAATTTAGAGATGAAAGAAGACCTAGAAATGGTATCATCAGAGCTCGTAGCTTTCTTATGAAAGATGCTTATTCATTTGATGAAGACTATGACCAATTACAAATTTCTTACCAAAAAATGTGGGATGCTTACATCCAAGCCTTTGATAATATGAGACTTGACTATAAAATCGTACAAGGTGATACTGGAGCCATGGGGGGTAGGGTTTCACACGAATTTATAGCTACAGCTGAAAATGGTGAAGGTATAATTTTTTATACTGATGAGTCAGATTATGCAGCAACAATTGAAAAAGCAGCCTTTATCAAAGAATATGAAACTGAAGAATTAAAAGATCTTGAACTAGTAGAAACAACTGATAAAACCACAATAAAAGAAGTTAGTGAATTCTTAGGCGTACCAGAAGAAAAACTAGTAAAAACTGTAGACTTAAAAGTAGAAGGCGAACCAGTTTTCGTATTTGTACCAGGTGATAGAGAACTTAATATGGCAAAACTTATTGCCTACCTACAAGTTCCAGAGCACGAAATTGAAATGATGGATGATGAAATGATCCTAAAATATACTGGAGCAGAACCAGGATATACTGGACCAAAAGGATTATTAAATGAACCAAGAGTTATTGTTGATAAATCAATTACTAAAATGACAAATACTGTTATAGGTGCAAATAAGAAAAACCACCACTACATCAATGCTACATTTGGTCGTGATTTTGAGGGAGAAGTTGCAGAAGATTTACTAACAGCTAAAGAAGGAGACATGGCTATAGATGGGTCTGGCAAATTAAAAGCTGCCCAAGGTATAGAAGTAGGAAATATATTCCAACTTGGTACAAAATATTCTGAATCTGTCGGTGCTTATTACTTAGATAAAGATGGTAAGCAACAGCCTATAGTTATGGGTTCTTATGGTATAGGTGTTAGCCGTTCCATCGCAGCTATTATTGAACAAAACCACGATGAAAAAGGTATCATTTGGCCAACAACAGTTGCACCTTTTGAAGCAATCATCACAACAATAAATACAAAAGATGAAGAACAACAAGCACTATCAGAAGAAATTTATGAAAAACTTCAAGAAAATGGTATAGATGTCTTATTAGATGATAGACAAGAAAGAGCTGGAGTTAAATTTAATGATAGAGACCTTATAGGAATTCCATATAGAATAACTGTAGGTAAGCAAGCAGCTGATAAAAAAGTTGAATACTCTACACGTCGTGAGGGTATAAATGAATCTGTAGATGTTAATGAAGCTATTAAAAAAGTTATTGAAAATGTCAAGTCAGATTTAGTTATGACTAGACATAAACCAGGAACTTACGAAGCTTAAAAGGAGAGAAAGAATATGTTAGTAAATGCAAAAGAAATGTTAGACAAAGCTTATGAAAATGGATATGCTATAGGTCACTTTAATACAAATAACCTAGAATGGACAAAAGCTATTCTTCAAGCTTGTGAAGAAAAACAAACAGCTGTAATCATAGCTTCATCTGAAGGTGCAGTAAAATACATGGGTGGTTTTAATACAGTAGCAGCTCTTGTAAAAACAATGCACGATGATTTAGGAATCACAGTACCAGTTGCTCTTCACTTAGACCATGGAACATATGAAGGGGCTAAAAAAGCAATTGAAGCTGGTTATACTTCTGTTATGTTTGATGGATCAAGTCTACCACTAGAAGAAAACTTAGAAAAAACTCGTGAAATTGTTGAGTTAGCTCACGCTAAAGGCATCTCTGTAGAAGGAGAAGTTGGCGGTATAGGTGGAGAAGAAGATGGTGTTACAAGCGCTGGAGAACTTGCAGATGTAGATGAATGTAAGCAACTAGCTTCTTGTGGACTTGACTTTATTGCAGCAGGTATTGGTAATATCCACGGTGTTTATCCAGCTGATTGGCAAGGATTAAACTTTGATAGATTAAAAGAAGTGTCAGATGCAGTAAATATGCCTATAGTTCTACACGGTGGTACAGGAATTCCAGAAGATCAAATCAAAAAAGCTATTGAACTTGGAGTTTCAAAAATAAATGTAAATACAGAATGTCAATTAGCATTTGCTAAAGCAACTAGAGAGTATGTTGAAGCTGGTAAAGACCTAGAAGGTAAAGGCTTTGACCCAAGAAAACTATTAGCACCAGGAACTGAAGCTATTAAAGAAATTATATATCAAAAACTTGATATGTTTGGTTCTGAAGGTTCTGCTAATAAATAATTACTAAAAAAGGGCCATTTTGGTTTAACCAATTGGTCCTTTAATTTTTTCACAGGATACATATGGAGAATTTAGAAGAAAAACTTGTAGCTGAACTTAGGGAAATAGCAAAAGATCTAGAAATTCCGTCGGTTACAAAATATAAAAAAGATGAATTAATTAAATTAATAGAAGAAAAAAGAAGAGAAAAAGAAGAAGAAGAAAAAGAAAAACAAGACAATGATCTTGGAGATAAGTTTGATTGTGAAGGTGTCCTAGAAATCCTTCCAGATGGTTTTGGATTTTTAAGATCTGATCTTTATGAGCAAGGCGATGATGATATTTATGTCCCACCTAAGCAGATTAAAATGTTTAGGCTAAAAACAGGTGACTATATAAAAGGTATTGCAAGAGAAAAACATGATAAGGATAAATTTGCTCCTTTAATCTTTGTTTCAGATGTAAATGGAATCAAGCCAGGTGAAGCCTTTAATAGATTATCTTTTGAAGACTTAACCCCTATTTATCCAAATCAAAGAATAAGGCTTCAAACAAATCGAGAAAACGTTCCTGGACGTATTATAGATATGATTGCACCTATTGGGCGCGGTCAGAGGGGACTTATTGTTTCTCAACCTAAAGCTGGTAAGACAACTCTGATAAAAAATATTGAACGTTCTATAGAAAAAAATTATGACGATGTTAAAATCTTTGTTCTTTTAATCGATGAAAGACCAGAAGAGGTTACTGACTTTATAAGATATGTAAATGAATATCGTGATCCTAATAATGATTATATGAGGACAGAGGTAGCATCATCCACCTTTGATATGCCTCCACAAAATCATATAGATATCGCAGAAATGATTTTAGAACGTGCAAAAAGATTTGTTGAGGATAAAAAAGATGTAGTTATCTTACTAGATTCTATTACAAGACTTGCCCGTGCATATAATATTATCACTCCTCAATCAGGTAGGACTCTGTCAGGGGGGTTAGATCCATTAGCCTTAGTTGGACCCAAACAATTTTTTGGAGCTGCTCGTAATGTAGAAGATGGTGGATCACTTACAATACTTGCTACTGCCTTAGTAGATACAGGTAGCCGTATGGATGATATGATTTTTGAAGAGTTTAAGGGAACAGGAAATATGGAAATACATCTTGATAGAAGACTATCAGATAGAAGAATATTCCCAGCTATAAACATAGAAAAATCATCTACAAGACGTGAAGAATTACTTTTAAGCAAAGATGAGCTGGAAGCCATATATAAAATTAGAAAATCAGATATGGATACAACTGAATCTATAGTTGAACTGATCGATTTAATTAAAAGAACACCAGATAATGAAAATTTAATGAAGCTTATAAATAATTCTTTATAAGTTGATATTAGTATTTCAAGATGGTATAATTTATTATGCTTATTGAATCAAGAAATAGAGGTGTTTAAATGAATAAAGAAATCCAACCAGAATATCACGAAGCAAAAGTAACATGTATTTCTTGTGGAAATGAATTCACAGTAGGATCTACTGCAGAAGAAATCAAAGTAGAAGTTTGCAACAATTGCCATCCTTTCTACTCAGGAAAACAAAGAAATGCTGAACGTGGTGGTAACGTTGAGAAATTTAACAGAAGATACGGTAGAAAATAATAAGGTTAGGCAACTAACCTTATTTTTGTGTAAATAATGAAAATAAAAGATATTTTAGCTAAGAATAATCCAGACTTAATAATTGCTCTTAGCTATTTAATTGATAAATCAAAATCATTTATATATTTAAACCAAGATTTCACTTTAAATGAAGAAACTAGTTATGATTTAAAAATAATAGAACAAAAGCTAGCAAAGGGTGAGCCTCTCCAATATGCTATAGGTCATTGGGATTTTTTTGGCTTGGATTTATTAGTAGATAAAAGAGCCCTAATACCTAGATTTGAGACAGAAATTTTAGTTGAGTATATATTAGATAGCCCTATAAATAAAAAATCTATACTAGATATAGGAACAGGAACAGGAGCTATTAGCCTAGCCTTAGCAAATAATTTGGATGAATCCAAAGTTATTGGGGTAGATATATCAGATAAGGCCTTATCTCTTGCAGATGAAAATAAAAAGAGATTAGCTTTAGATAATGTTAATTTTTTAAAAAGTGACTTATTTACTAATGTTAATGAAAAGTTTGACCTTGTAGTTTCAAATCCACCTTATATTAGTGAAGAAGATTATAAATCTTTAGATAAAAAATTATTTTACGAGCCAAAAACTGCCCTAGTAGGTGGTATAGATGGCCTAGATTTTTATAAAGACATTATAAAAGAAGCTTCGAATTATTTAAATGATGATGGCCACCTTATTTTTGAGATTGGATATGACCAAAAGGCAGCCATAAATGACCTGTTGATCAAATCTGATTTTAAAAATATAGATAATATAAAAGATTATAACGGCTTCGATAGAATTGTCGTGGCCCAGAAAGGATAAATATGTTTGAAAATTTAGATCATATTAGAGAAAATTATAAAGATTTGGAATTAAAACTTGCTGATCCTGAAATATTATCCGATATAGATAAGTATACAAAAATTTCTAGAGAGTATAACTCACTAAAACCAATTGTTGAAAAATACGAAGATATCTTACAAGCTCAAGCAACTATTGAAGAAAACCAAGAATTAATGAGCGAAACTAATGATAGTGAAATGCTTGATATGCTAAAAGAAGAAATTAGTGAGAATAAGAAAAATCTTGAAACCTACAATGAAGAGATGAGAATCTTACTTATACCTAAAGACCCTAACGATAGCAAAGACGTTATCGTAGAAATTCGTCCTGGTGCAGGTGGAGATGAAGCTGGACTTTTTGCTGGTGATCTTTATAGAATGTATAACATGTATGCTGATAAAGCAGGATTTAAAACAGAAGAAATAGATGTAGACAACCAAGGTGTTGGTGGTATTAAAGAAGCTACTTTTGTTGTAAAAGGCGAGGGAGCTTATTCAAAATTAAAATATGAATCAGGAGTACATAGAGTTCAACGTGTACCAGAAACTGAATCTGGCGGTAGAATTCACACCTCAACAGCAACAGTTGCGGTTTTACCAGAAGTTGATGATGTAGATATTCAAATAGATCCTAATGATGTTAGAGTTGATGTTTATAGATCAAGTGGTAACGGTGGTCAATCAGTAAATACAACTGACTCAGCGGTAAGATTGACTCACGAACCAACAGGTCTGGTTGTAACATGTCAAGATGAAAAAAGTCAGATAAAAAATAAAGAAAAAGCTATGAGGGTTTTAAGAGCTCGTCTTTATGAACTTGAAGAAGAAAAAAGAAATAAAGAGATAGCTGATAACAGAAAATCTCAGGTGGGTACTGGAGATAGAAGTGAGAGAATCAGAACTTATAACTTCCCACAAGGAAGGATTACTGATCATAGAATAAATAAAACTATCTACCAACTAGATGACTTTTTAAATGGTAATATAGAAGAGATGATAAACTCACTAATAGCTGAAGATCAAACTAGAAAGCTTGAACAAATAGGAGAATAACTTGTTTAACTTTTTAGCAAGTAAGTTTATAAAAAATTATAAGAATCATAGTAATCCAAGTGTCAGATTAAAATTAATATCACTATCTTCTATTATAGGAATAGTCATTAACCTTATTTTGGTTATATTTAAGCTACTTGTAGGTTATTCTACAAATTCATCAGCTATAATAAATGATGGTTTTAATAATTTATCTGATACTGTAGTTTCTATAATGGCCCTTGTAGGATCAAAAGTTAGCCAAAAACCAGCTGATAAAGATCACCCATATGGCCATGGGCGTAGTGAAAGTTTGATATCACTTTTAGTTGGAATATTAATTATGTATGTGGGGGCGCAATTATTTATAAATGCCCTTCAACATTATGCAAATGATAGTGTTACCGATTTTAGTACTATAGCAATTATTGTTCTTTCCTTTAGTATTCTTACTAAAGTTTACATTTATTTTTTAAATAAGAAACTATATAAAGATTTAGATTCTGACTTAAACTTTGGCGTAATGGCTGATGCTAGAAATGATATTCTTGCTACTTTAGGTATTATTATAGGTGCTTTGTTTGAAAAATACTTGGGAATAAAAGTAGATGCCATAATGGGAGCAATACTAGCTGTATTTGTATTTATGCCAGGTCTTGATTTATTTAAACAATCTGCAGCTTATCTTTTAGGAGAGCGAGTAGACCCTGAGATTGAAAAAAGAGTTGGCAATATAATACTAGCAAATGATTTTATAATAGGTTACCACAATTTACACCTTCATGAATATGGGAAGGGTAACTTAGATGGATCAGTTGATGTCGAAATTGCAGAAAATTTATCACTACTTGTAGCTCATAAAATTGTTACTGACATACAAAGAGAAATTAAAAAAGAAATTGGATTAGATCTTAGCATTCATATGGATCCAACATATTCACTAATAATGAACGAGAGGGTAGAAGCTGAGATAAAAAAAATAGAATTGCAGGCTAGGAATGATTACGAAGATTTTTAGTTTAGATAAAGACAATATTGATCAAAATATTCTAAACATAGCAGCAAACATAATAAATGAGGGAAACTTAGTTGCTTTTCCCACTGAAACCGTTTATGGACTCGGTGCAGATGGTCTAAATGAGGCTGCATGTCAGAAAATTTTTGCAGCAAAAGGCAGACCATCTGATAATCCATTAATTTTACATATTTCAAATCAAGATATGCTATATAATTTAGTAGATAGCATAAACGATGATGCTAAAAAATTAATTAAAACTTGCTGGCCAGGACCACTAACTTTGATTATGAAAAAAAAATCAGTAGTTCCTGATGCTGTTACTGCAGGACTTGATACTGTTGCTATAAGAATGCCAAGTGATAAAATTGCCTTAAATTTTATAACAAAAGCAAATACCCCTATAGCAGCACCCAGTGCTAATACATCGGGTAAACCATCTCCTACTAGAGCTAAGGATGTTTTTCAAGACTTAAATGGAAAAATACCTATGATTTTAGACGGTGGCTCTTGTAAGATAGGTATTGAGTCAACAGTAGTAGATTGTAGTGAGAAAAATCCTGTTATTTTAAGACCAGGATATTATACCTATGAATATTTAAAAGAAATCATACCATCAATTACCCTAGATGATGCATTGGTAAATGATGGTAAAATACCAAAATCTCCAGGTCAAAAGTATAAACATTACTCTCCAAATGCAAAAATGAAAGTATATATAGGAGATAACGCTTCTAAGAAAATCTTAGACCAAGCTATGAAATATAAAAATCAAAATTATAAGGTGGGAATACTAACCTTTGATGATTCTATAGCATATTTTGATGACTTTAAAACTATATCTTTTGGTAATAGGGACAATCTTTCATATATGAGCCATGTCCTCTTTACGGCACTAAGAGAGATGGATAGTGTAGGAGTAGATATTATCCTAGCAGAAGGAGTTAATGATATCGACTTGGGTAAGAGTATAATGAATAGAATGAAAAAATCCGCATCTAATAATATATTTTATCTTTAGGAGGAATTATGCAAGAAAATGTAAATGTACTAAACCATCCAGTTATCAAACATAAAATCTCAATTTTAAGAGACGTTAGTACTGGGGCAACTGAGTTTAGATCAATTATAAAAGAACTTTCTATAATGTTAGCTTATGAGGCTACCAAAGATTTAGAATTGGAGCAATACGAATTAGAAACTCCAGTAGCTAAAACAACTGGTTATAGGATTTCAGGAAAAAAATTGGGCATAGTTCCTATTTTAAGAGCAGGCCTAGGCATGGTTGATGGAGTACTTGAGGTAATTCCTGCAGCTAAAATAGGTCATATAGGTATGTACCGAGATGAAGAAACTTTAATGCCTGTAGAATACTACTCAAAATTACCAAAAGATGTTGAAAGTAGAGATATATTAGTTGTTGACCCAATGCTTGCCACTGGTGGATCAGCTTGCGATGCTATTGGAAGATTAAAAGAAAAAGGATGCAAAGATATTAAATTGTTAAGCATAATTGCAGCTCCAGAGGGTGTTAAAAAGCTACAAGAAGAACACCCAGATGTTGAAATATTTATTGCACAATTAGATGATGGACTTAATGAAGATAGTTATATTGTACCAGGGCTGGGAGATGCTGGAGATAGACTATTTGGTACAAAATAAAGGGATTTTAAATGGATAAAAAAGAAATTTTAGTTATTAATGGTGGTGGGCCACTAGAAGGTGAAGTTACTATTTCAGGTGCAAAAAACTCTGCTTTGCCAATACTTGCAGCCTGCGTACTAGGAACTGAAGAAATAATATTAGATGGAGTTCCAGGACTTAAAGATGTTGAAATCATGATTGAGGTTTTAAGACATCTTGGCTCTAAAGTAGAGTATATTAGTGAAGACTCAGTAAGAATTGATTCATCAGGAATAAACACTTGCGAGACACCTTTTGAACTTATGGATAAGATGCGTGCATCTTTTGTCGTAATGGGACCTCTTTTATCAAGATTTAAAGAAGCCTATACAAAGGCTCCTGGTGGATGTAATATAGGAGCTCGTCCAATAGATTTACACTTAAAAGGATTTGAAGCACTAGGTGCTACAAACATCGTAAATGATGATGAGATTTCAATAAAAACTGATGGCAAATTAATAGGTAATGAAATCTACCTAGATTTCCCATCAGTAGGAGCTACACAAAATATTATGATGGCAGCTACCCTTGCAGAAGGTGAAACTATAATTGAAAATGCTGCAAAAGAACCAGAGATAGTTGATCTTGCGTCATTTTTATCAAAAATGGGTGCAAAAATTAAGGGAGCTGGTACATCTACAATCACTATTGAAGGTGTAGAAAAACTTACAGGAACTCGTCATACAATTATTCCAGATAGGATAGAAGCAGCAAGCTATATGATTGCTGCTGCAATGACAAAAGGAAATGTAACAATTAATAATGTAATAGGATCTCATATAAGACCTGTAATTGCAAAATTAATCGAAATGGGTGCAGAAGTAGATGAAATAGATGATGAAGATATCATTAAGGTAAAGGTTGATAAAAAATTAAAACCTACAAACATTCAAACCCTTCCATACCCAGGTTTCCCAACAGATGTTCAAGCACAATTTATGGCGCTTATGACAATTTGTGATGGAGAAAGTAAAATCCAAGAAACAGTTTTTGAAAATAGATTTATGCACGTAGAACAACTTAACAAAATGGGAGCAGCTATTGCTACAAGTGGTAATAAAGCGACTATTGCAGGGGTTGACCAACTTCATGGAGCAGATGTACGTGCAACAGATTTAAGAGCTGGTGCTGCATTAGTTATAGCAGCACTTACTGCAGAAGGTGAAACTAGAGTATCTGATATCTATCACATTGATAGAGGATATAGCAACCTAGTAGAAAAATTTACCAATCTTGGAGCTAATATCAAGAGAGTAGAAATATAATAAAATGAAAATAGAAGGCATAGTTACTAACATAATTTATAGAAATGAAGATAATGGCTACAATATTATTGTAGTAGATACATCTGATTCAGATATAACTTGTGTAGGCACTATGCCTTTTTTTGATGAAGGCGATAATGTAGAAGTAACAGGAGACTTAGTTTATCATGATAAATATGGTGAGCAGATAAATGTTAGCTCTATTAAACTTTTAAAACCATCTGGCAGGGATGCAATAGTTACATATTTAGCCAATGCTGATATAAAGGGAATAGGCAAAAAAACTGCTGCTCAGATTTATAATAAATTCGGTGAAGAATCTATAGATGTAGTCTACAATAACCCAGAAAAATTAAAGTCTATAGAAGGAATTGGTAAAAAGAAAATAGCAGATATAAAACTTACTACTGAAGAAACTAAAGATTCGAGAAATACCTTGCTCTACTTACAAAGCTTAAATATTTCTTATAATCTTTCTATGAAAATATATAAACTTTATGGAGAAGATACCATAGATATTATAAAAACAAATCCATATAGGCTAGTAGATGATATAAGTGGTGTAGGTTTTACTATGGCGGATAATATAGCTCGTAATATGCAGATATCCTCTAATTCTAGTTTTAGAATATCAGCTGGTATAAGTCATACCTTAAATTACGAATCAGAATTTAATGGACACACTGCTATAAAAATTGATTATTTAACTTATAAAGTAGCAAATTTACTAAGAGTTAAAAATGATGATATTATAGAACAAATAAATAAAGATACCCTAGCAGGTAAACTTTATATAGTTATTATAGAAAATGAAAAATTTGTCTACAAAAAATCCCTATATAAGGCAGAAAAATACATAGCTATGGCACTTAAGCAAAAAAAGGACAGTGCCTATAATTTTGATGTAGAAATAAATGAAGATTTAAGTGTCTTTTCTGATGAGCAACAAGTAGCTATAAATGAAGCCTTTAAAAATATGGTTATGGTAATAACTGGTGGACCTGGCACTGGTAAAACCACTATTATAAATGCCATTAAAAAAATATTAAATAATAATGATTTATCCTACGCCATGCTAGCGCCTACTGGTAGGGCTGCAAAAAGAATCCAAGAATCCACTGGAGATGAGGCTTACACTATCCACAGATTATTAGGAATTAAACCTGATGAAGCACTTGCAGAATATAATGAAGAAAACCCAATAGAAAAAGACTATATAATAGTAGATGAGATGAGTATGGTGGATATCTATTTGATGAAAACTTTACTTAGTGCTATTTCTCCAGAAACTGCCCTTATAATGGTGGGAGATAGCAACCAGTTACCGTCTGTGGGACCTGGGAATGTTTTGGCAGATATTATAAATACTGATATAAAAACTATAAGACTTAAGAAAATTTTCAGGCAAGGTCTAGAATCAAATATAATTGTAAATGCTCATAAAATCAACAATGGAGAATATCCAATCTTAAATGAATCGGGCAAGGATTTTTTCTTTATAGAAGCCAACCGCAATAATTTTAATGATGTGTTGACAAATTTAGTAAATGAACGCTTGCCCAAATTTTATGGTCTAGATAAGATAAAAGATATACAAATACTATGCCCTAGCAAGAAAACACCTTGGGGAGCCACAAATATAAATGAAAATATACAAAATATCTTAAATCCGACTAAGGAAGAGCTTAAGATAAATGATAAGATATATAAGCTACATGATAAGGTAATGCAAGTTAGAAATAACTATGATTTGGTGGCTGAAAACGCATTAACTGATGCCGAGGGAGTTTATAACGGCGATATTGGTTTTGTAAACCAAATCGATAAAGAAGATGAGAAACTAGAAGTAGAATTTTATGATGGATCGGTGGTTACATATAAAAAAGAGGATATTAGAGATTTAGATCTTTCTTATGCTATTACCATCCATAAATCACAAGGTTCTGAATTTGATTGTGTAATCATCCCTATGATGCAGGTAGCTCCCATGCTTTTAACTAGAAACCTTCTTTATACAGGAGTTACTCGAGCAAAAAAGCTAGTTGTCCTTGTTGGAGAAAAACGAATCATCAAGCAAATGGTTGATAATAACAATTCAAATAAAAGATATACCAATCTTAGCTATTGGATAAATGAGATGGAGAATGTAGATGGTGATTGATTTACTATTTTTAGATAAAAATATGTGCTACTCTTGTAAGCAAAACAAGATAGTAGCTCATTTTTTATGCAAAGATTGCCTAAAAAAATTAGACTATGTAGCAAATAAATTTAGCTTAGAAAATTATGAGGCTCATGCAGTATATTTCTATAATGAATCTATGAAAAAGTTAATAGGGGACTACAAATTTAATCGTAATACATCGCTAGCCAAGGTTTTTGCTAGCATTATTTATGACTATGCTAGAGTAAATAATTTATTTGATTGTGATTATATCCTGCCTTCTCCAAGTTCAAAATCCACTATAAACAAGAGGGGCTTTGACCATATAAAAACTATAACTGATCATTTTATAAAAGATACTGAGTGTCTTTATCTAAACGATTTTAAGAAAATAAAGAATACTAAGGCCCAGCATAATTTAAATAAAGAAGATAGGGCTTATAATTTAATAGATGCTTTTTCTTATGATAAAGATCTTACTGGAAAAAGTGTGCTTCTAATTGATGATTTAGTAACTACTGGTAATACTGCTATGGAAATTTTAAGAGTTTTAGAAAATTGTAATATAAAAGAGGTGAAAGTTTTAGCAATCACCTCTGAACATAGGGTTAATTAAATTGTAGCTGGTGTTCTAAAGAAAAAATACCATAGTGCCCATATGATTAATAGTAATATAACCCAGAACCACCAATTTGAATAAAATGGTTTGTCTGCGTCATTTCTACTTTCTCTAACGCTTCTGTTAGTGGTAACTTTATCCTTAGATTCGTGAGTTCTATCACCTTCTGTATTTACTCTTTTATAGTTAGAGGTATCTACAGTTTCATTAGAATGTGTTCTATTTGAATCTTTATGGTGAGTTAGATTATCAAAATCATTCTTTACTTCAGTTTTTGCGTGGTCAAAGTCATTTTCTACCTTTGTTTTAGCATGGTTAAAGTCATTTGTAGTTTCATCTTTAACATGGTTAAAATCACTTTCAACTTTGGTTTTAGCCTGATTAAAATCGTTCTCTAAATTTTCTTTACGAGTATCAAATTCCTTTTTTACATTTTCCCTATTTATATTGTCATTACTACCAGATTCAAAAGTTCTTTTTTCGTCAGTCATAATTTGTCCTCCATTAATTCTTATATTATAAAAATACCCAATAATACATTTATTATTCATCTGTACTATTGGGTATTAAAAGTAATTTATTAAATTTTATGCAAGAACTTCAGTTTTTTCAGCTTCTTTCATATATTCATATATTTTAATAGCTATAGCCATTTCAATTCTTTTTCTAAACAGATTGCAAGAGTATTCGTGAGTTTTATTTATATCTCCGTTGGCATTATAGTTATTTGCTGCGCATCCACCTGAACAATACATGTTTGCCCAGCAAGTCTTACATTCTTCTTTAGAATAGCAATTACATGTTTTAAATTGGTCTACTAAATCATTTCTTACTATACCTTCATCGAGATTTCCTATTACAAAATCATCGTTACCAACAAATTGGTGACATGGATAAAGTGTACCAGTAGGGGTTACTGCCATATATTCTGTTCCAGACCCACAACCAGATAATCTTTTATGAGCACAAGGACCATTTTCTAAATCAATCATGTAATGATAGAAAATAAATTCATCATCATTGTCTATTGCTTCCATCATCATGTCTGCTAGTTTTTCGTATTGGTCATATAAAACTGGTAGGTCTTCATCTTTTAATGCATAATTAGATTCGGAGTTTCCTACAACTGGCTCAAGTGAGGTTCTTTTAAAACCTAAATCTAGATATGTTTTTATATCGTTGGTGAAATCTAAGTTACTTGCAGTGTAGGTACCGCGCATATAATATTCTTTATCTCCACGTTTTTTTACAAAATTTTGGAATTTAGGTACGACTGTATCAAATGATCCCTTACCACCGATTGTTTTTCTAAACTCATCGTGGGTTTCTTTTCTACCATCTAGGGATAAAACTACATTTTTCATATTTTCATTTAGATAATCAATTTTGTCATCATCTAAAAGCATACCGTTTGTTGTGAGAGTGAAGTTAAAGTGTTTGTTGTGTTTTTCCTCAAGGCTTCTTGCATAGGCAACTGTTTCAGTTACAACATCCCAATTCATTAGTGGCTCTCCACCGAAAAAGTCTACATCAAGGTTGTAATGGTTACCAGAGTTTGCAATTAAAAAGTCTATAGCATCTTTTGCAGTTTCCTTTGTCATTATTGCATCTGGACCATGGTATTTACCACCCTTAGCAAAACAATATTCACAAGATAGGTTACAAGTATGAGCGACATTTAAGCAAATAGCCTTTACATTTGTAGCTCTTTTTGTAACATCTATGGCAAGATCAGAAAAATTGTCAGTAGTAAAGAGCATACCTTCTTTTTCTAACTCTTTTACTTCGTTGTAAGCTTCTTCAAATTGGTCATCTGAAAGATTGTATGTAGATAGGATATTTTTAATTTCTTCCTTAGAGTGACCTTCATATAAAGAAATGATTTCATAAGTAACATCATCGACAGCGTGGACTGCTCCACTATATGTATCTAAAACTATATTAAAGCCCTTGGCCTTATATTGGTGTATCATATATTCTCCTTAAAATGTGATAATAATATTATACTAAATTGATAGGAAATAATAAAGAAAAAAAATAAGGGCCAGACCCTTATTTTTCTTTTTTGCTAACGCACTCTTGGTTAGCTACTCCACAGCTAGTTTTACAAGCTGATTGGCAAGATGTTTGGCATTCACCACATCCACCATTCTTTTTTGATTTATGGAGATTTCTTGTATTAAGTGTTACAATTCTTTGCATATGTATTCTCCTTTTAAATATATATGTAAATTTTATACATCTTTATAATAACAGTTAACTAATAAAAAGTCAATCTATTATTAGGATATCATTAATTATATTTACATCTATACCACTTTCTATCATATTATTAATATCAACTATCACTGTTTTATTAATTATTTCCCCAGGAACTATTAGGGGGATTCCGGGAGGGTAGGCATAGACAAATTGACCAGATACTTTACCACAAGCTTCAGATATACTTATGTATTTTTTATTTTTTAATAATGCATCATTTATATTTAATTTACTTGTTGGTATTTGATAGGATAAATTATTTCTATTATCCTTATAAGATAAAGTTTGATCAATCTTTATAAGGGCATCTTTTAACCTATCAAACCCATATTTTTTATCAAATATAGTTGCAATAAGCAAGGCATAAGATGGGTAGGCCATCTCTATTTCTATCTTCTCTTCTTTTAAAAGGTTTTGTAATGCACTTCCATTTAGATCTGCGTTTATAGTGGATAGTAAAATCTTTGACCTATCTTTTTTTGGATGGTCTACTAGTTTTAAATGATTTAAGTTTAGAGAATACAAGTCTTCTAATTCTTTCTCTAAGTTAAGATATAAGTCAATAAATTTAGGAAAATTTTCTACCATATCATCAATAGATTGCATTGTTATATAGGATGGGGAAGATGTTTGAAAGACAGCCATATTTCTTTTTATTTCCGGAGAATATTTTTCATTATTTATCAAAACACAAGCACTAGGTGTAAGTGCAGATAAATTTTTATGAAAAGATGTAATAGCAATATCTAATTTATCGCACCACTTATCATTTAATATAAAATGAGAGCCATGGGCTAAGTCCACTACCAATGGTACATTTACTTTTTGGCACTCTTTATAAATTTTTTCTAAGTCGAGTATATAACCTTCATAGGAAGGTGAAGTTACTATAACAGCTGCAAAATCTCTGCTTCTAATTTTTTTAAAAAAATTGTCGTAATTAATATCAACTACGGCATTTTCCTCACTTAAAACTACATCTATGTAGGATGGATTCAAATTATTTAATTCAATTGCATTATAAACTGCTTTGTGAGAAGTTCTTTGGATGAGTATATTTTTATTTTGATAAGTTAAAGCTCTGATAGCAGCTAAAATTCCACAAGTAGATCCATTTGTAGATATAATAGCATCTTTTACTCCATAGATATCTGCTATTTTTTTATTTAGTTCTAGTAAAATATCTTTTGGGTCATTTAGATTATCAAAACCATCTATTTCTGTAAGATCTCTTTGATAAGGTAAATCTTTTCTCAAAATATCAGTTCTTTTAGAACCAGGCATATGAAAGGGATAGTAATCACTTTTTAAATATTCGTCTAATTTTTTATTTATCATAATAACTCCTATTTATACTTTACAATAGTAATTATAATTAACTACTAATTAGGGTATAATCTATGTGGAGGATAGAATGGATTTAAAATCAAAAATTAGAGTTATTGAAGGATACCCAGTTGAGGGCGTATCTTTTAAGGATATTACCACATTATTAAAAGATAAAGATGCATACAAACAATCTTTAGATATGTTAGAAGAAGAGCTAAAAGACATCGAGTTTGACTACATTGTAGGTATAGAATCTCGTGGATTTATTTTTGGTGCACCTCTTGCTGACAGATTAGACAAGGGATTTGTTCCTGTAAGAAAACCAGGTAAGCTACCAGGTGATATTGAGAAAATTTCTTATGACTTAGAATATGGTAATAATGAACTAGAAATGCACAAAGATGCTATTGGAAGAGGCGATAAGGTAGTAATTATCGATGACTTAATAGCTACAGGTGGATCAGCTCAAGCAGCTGCAAAATTAGTTGAAACCTTAGGTGCTGAAGTAGCAGCCTTTGAATTTTTAATCGAACTAGAAGATTTAAATGGTAGAGAAGTCTTAGGCGATTATAAAGTTATATCACTTGTAAAATACGATCATTAAAAAGGGGCCTTAATTGAAGGCTCTTTATTTAAATATTTTAAATTAGCCTTAACAATCTAAAAAACTTTATAAAGTTACTTGAATTAATATACAGCGATAGTATAATTTAATTAAGGTCAGAGATGGTCAAATAAATACTAGATAACGATGGAGGTAGTATGCAATATAGAGATTATTATGAAGTATTAGGAGTTGATAAAAAAGCAAGTGATGCCGATATTAAAAAGGCTTATAGAAAACTTGCAAAAAAATATCACCCAGACCTTCATCCAGATGATAAAGATGCAGCAAATAAATTTAGTGAAATAAACGAAGCTTACGAAGTATTATCAGATCCAAAAAAACGTAAGAAATATGATAAGTTTGGAAATAATGCAAACTTTTCAGGTGGTCAAAACTTTGATCCAAGCGATTTTGGTTTTGATTTTGGCAATTTTGGTAATGGATCTTATACTTATTCTACAGGATCTGATAGTGGTTTTTCAGACTTTTTTGATGGTCTCTTTGGTGGCTTTGGTAGAAGTACTTATCAAAGGGCAGGCTCACGTAGAGCATCAAGTACAACGAGTGCAAAAAAGAAAACTACTATTGATACAAAAATAGAACTAAGCATAGATGAAGCTCAAAAAGGTGCTAGTAAATCTGTTGCTGTTAAATATAATAATGAAGTTAAAAATATAGAAATAAACATACCAGCAGGTATTAAAAATAATAATAAAATAAAAATAGATGGCTCAAAATATGGTATAAATTCCTATATTGTAGCTAAAATAATCATCAAAGATGAAGACGATAGAAGACTTGATGGAATAGATATAATAAAGAGAGAAAAAATATATCCATGGCAAGCTTATTTTGGAACAAAAAGAAAAGTTGAAACTATAGATGGTAGCTTGATGGTAAACATACCTGAAAAAGTAAACTCAGGACAAAAGATAAGACTAAAAGGCTATGGCTATAAGGATAGAAAAAATAATAAGGGTGATTTAATACTAGAAATTATTATTGACAACCCAAAAGACTTTAATGAAGAAATGACAGACTTATATAAAAAATTAAAGGAAATAGAGGGATAGATTATGGACTACAACAAGTTTACACAAAAATCTTTGGAAGCTATAAATAATGCTAATAGCTATGCAATTAAAAATAGCAATCCAGAAGTAAATGAAATACATTTAAATTATGCTTTAATAGAAAACTCTGACTCCATAGTTGCTCAAGTCATTAAAACTATGGATGTAGACTTTAAATCTTATAGAAGTGAAATAAGAGATATGATGGATAGGTTGCCTCAAGCAAGTGGTGGATCAGATATCTATCCAACCCAAACTCTTTCAAGAATATTACTTAAAAGTGAAGATGAAGCAGAAAATATGGGAGATAGCTTTGTATCTATGGAACATATTTTCTTATCACTTTTAAATGAAAAAACACAGGTGACTGATATAAATAAAAGATATGGCCTAACATATAGAGAATTTAAAAAATCTATAGATAAGGTCAGGAAAGGTCAGAAAGTGACAACAGAAAATCCAGAAGAAACAAACAATCCATTAGAAAAATTTGGTAGAGACCTTACCCAAGAAGCCAGAGAAGGAAAAATAGATCCAGTTATTGGACGTGATAGTGAAATAAGAAATGCCCTTAGAATCCTATCTCGACGTAAGAAAAATAACCCCGTATTAATTGGTAATCCTGGTGTTGGTAAAACTGCTATTGTAGAAGGTCTTGCTCAAAGGATAGTAAATAACGATGTACCAGAGCCACTTCAAGGTAGAACAATATTTTCACTTGATATGGGTGCTCTAGTAGCAGGGGCAAAATACCGTGGTCAATTTGAAGAAAGACTTAAAGCAGTTCTTGAAGAAGTTCAAAACTCAGATGGTCAAATAATAATGTTTATTGATGAAATCCATACTTTAGTAGGTGCGGGTAAAACAGAAGGAGCTATGGATGCATCAAATATTATGAAACCAATGTTAGCTCGTGGGGAAATAAAAGTAATAGGTGCTACAACCTTAAATGAATATAGAGAATACATTGAAAAAGATGGAGCCTTAGAAAGACGTTTTCAAAAGGTAATGGTAAATGAACCTACAGTTGAAGATACTATAAGCATTTTAAGAGGTATCAAGGACAAATATGAAATTTTCCACGGTATCCGTATCCAAGATAGCGCAGTAATTGCAGCTGCAGAATTATCTGATAGGTATATTACAGATAGGTTTTTACCAGATAAGGCAATTGACCTTATGGATGAAGCATGTGCCACAGTTCGTACAGAGATAGACACCATGCCAACCTATCTAGATGAACAAAAAAGAAAACTATTACAATTACAAATTGAAATAACAGCCCTAAAAAAGGAAGAAGATGAATCATCTAAAGATAGACTAGCAATCCTTGAAAAAGAATTAGCTGACTTATCTGAAAAATATGATGAAGACTTCTTAAAATGGAAGGAACAAAAATCTTCCATTGATGATGTAAAAAACATTAAAGAAGAAATTGATAGGGTAAATAACGAAATTGAACAAGCAGAAAGAAACTATGATTTTGAAAAACTTTCCGAGCTTCGCTATGGCACCCTACCAGCTTTAGATGAAAAACTTAGAAAAGCTAGTGAAATTTCTCAAAAAGATAATGAGGATGCCATAAAAGAACAAGTAACAGATGAAGATGTAGCTGATGTTGTAAGCAACTGGACAGGCATACCTGTAAATAAACTTGTAGAAAGTGAAAGAAGTAAAATTTTATCACTTCCAGAAAAGCTACACGAAAGAGTAATAGGTCAAGACCAAGCTATTACTGCAGTTTCAGATGCTATTATTAGAGCAAGATCTGGACTAAAAGATATTTCAAAACCAATAGGTTCATTTATTTTCCTAGGACCAACTGGAGTTGGTAAAACAGAACTTGCAAAGGCATTATCAGAAGCTATGTTTGATGATGAAAATCATATGATAAGAATAGATATGTCAGAATATATGGAAAAATATTCTGTATCAAGATTAATTGGTGCTGCTCCAGGCTATGTAGGCTACGAAGAAGGAGGCCAATTAACAGAAGCAGTCCGCCGTATGCCTTATTCTGTAATCCTATTTGATGAAATTGAAAAAGCTCATCCAGATGTATTTAATATTTTATTACAAGTCTTAGATGATGGAAGACTTACAGATAGTATGGGTAGGACAGTTGACTTTAAAAATACCATAATAATCATGACATCAAATATAGGTAGTCAGTATCTAATTGATGGCCTAAAAGATGATGGAACAATTGATGAGGAAAATAAAAATCTAGTAGAAGAATCATTAAGAGCATCATTTAAACCAGAATTTTTAAACAGGATTGATGATATAGTTATGTTTAGCCCACTTACAAGTGATCAAGTTTATAATATCATTGACCTACAAGTAAATGAAATTAGAAAAAGACTTAAAGATTTAAATATAGATTTAGAAATTACACCAGCTGCCAAAGAATATATCCTAGACCATTCTTACGATTTAGAATATGGTGCAAGGCCAGTAAAAAGATACTTGCAAACTAATGTGGAAACAAAGCTTGGTAGACTAATAATCGAAGGTAAAGTTGGAGCAAAGGATACTGCTATACTAGATCTAGATGAAAATAAAGAATTAAATTTTTCTATAAAATAAATATTTGATAAAAAGAGATGTTTGGCTTTATTCCAACATCTCTTTCATTATGCCTACTTTTTTACTACTGTATACTATATATAGTGCTTAGTTTACTTTTGAAACTATATATGGTATACTTTCCTCAGTAATGGAGGTAATAATATGGTTCAGGTTTTAAAACGCGATGGTAAAAAAGTTGACTTTAATGTAAATAAAATATCTACTGCTATTCTTAAAGCTATGAATTCTCCCATCGGAGTATATTTTAAGGATCAGCCAGAAAAAATAGCAAATATAATAAAAGAAAAATACAAGGATTATGAAGAGATTTCTATCTATGATATAGAAGAAGCAGTTTATTATGAACTAATTAAAAATGATAATCCAGCTGCTGCAAGGGCCTATGAGTCATATAAATCAATCCAAGCCTATAAAAGAGAGCAAAATACATCAGATAATGATATCTTAGGCTTGTTAAATCAAACCAATATAGATGTAATGGATGAAAATTCTAATAAAAATCCTTTGATAGCATCTACTCAAAGAGACTTAATAGCTGGGGAAGTTGCAAAAGACATAGCGAAAAGAAAGCTAATCCCAGCTCATTTAGTAGAAGCCCACGAGGCAGGAGCTATACATATCCATGATCTAGACTACCTTATCCAACCAATCTTTAATTGCTGCTTAGTTGATATGAAAAACATGCTAGATCAAGGCACAGTTGTAAATGGAAAGTTAATAGAAAGTCCTAAATCTTTTCAAGTAGCTTGTAATGTGATGACACAAATCATAGCACAGATTGCATCTAACCAATATGGAGGACAGTCTATAAACATATCATGCCTAAGTCCATATCTAAAAAAATCTTATGATAAAAATCTAAAATTAGCCAATGAAACTTTAGTAAGTAAAGACCAGGCCTTAGCCATGGCAGCTGCTATGACTAAAAAAGATTTGGAATCAGGCATACAAACCATCCAGTATCAAATAAATACCCTTATGACTAGCAATGGTCAGGCTCCATTTGTGACCCTGTTTATGCATACAGATGAAGATGACCCATACCTAGATGAAACAGTAAAAATAATAGAAGAGATCTTAAAACAAAGAATCAAGGGAATTAAAAATGAAGTAGGTGTTTATGTAACTCCAGCTTTTCCAAAACTAATCTACGTATTGGATGAAAATAATATAAAGGACGATAGTAAATACTATCCACTTACAAGGCTTGCTGGAGAATGTACTGCAAAAAGAATGTATCCAGACTATATCTCTGCCAAAGAAATGAAAAAAAATTATGAAGGTAATGTCTTTTCTCCTATGGGATGTAGGGCATTTCTTCCCCCATATAAAGATGAAAATGGAGAATACAAATTTGAGGGAAGATTTAATATGGGAGTAGCTACTATAAACCTTCCTCAAATAGGCATCTTAGCAAAAAATGATGAAGAGAAATTCTTTGAGATATTAGAAAAAAGATTAGAATTAGTAAAAGAAGTAGAATTTTTAAGATATGATCACTTGTCCAATGTTACCAGCGATAGCTCACCAATTCACTTCCAGCATGGAGCTATAGCAAGACTTCCAAAAAATACTCCTATTAAACCACTTCTAGAAAATGGTTATGCGACAGTAACTATAGGTTATATTGGAATCTATGAAGCAAGTAAGCTAGTGACAGGCAAATCTCATACCAGTGAAGAAGGGAAAAAATTTGCCCTAAAAATTATGAATATTTTAAATGAGAAAAAAGAAGAATGGAGTGATGAATTTAATATCGCCTTTGCAGTTTATGGAACACCTGCAGAAAGTTTAACTCATAGGTTTGCTAGTATTGATAAAGAGAGATTTGGGGAAATAGAAGATATAACTGATAAGGGATACTATACAAACTCTTTCCATGTAGATGTTAGAGAAGAAATAAGTATCTTTGATAAGTTTGACTTTGAAGCAGAGTTTCAATCCTTATCAACAGGCGGTTGTATATCCTATGCAGAAATTCCAAATATGACAGCAAACATAGATGCTATTATGACTATGATAAAATACATTTATGATCATATCCAATACGCAGAATTTAACACAAAACTTGATTATTGTCACGATTGCGGATTTGATGGTGAGATTTTATTAAGTGATGCAAATGAGTGGTACTGCCCAAATTGTGGAAACAAAGATAAAAGTTCATTAACTGTAGTTAGAAGAACCTGTGGCTATCTTGGAGAAAACTTCTGGAATGAAGGAAGGACTAAAGAAATAAAAGCTAGGGTGCTTCACATATGAATTATGGACAAATTCGAAAATATGATATAGCAAATGGTCCTGGCATCCGTACAAGCATTTTTGTTACAGGTTGTAGTTTAAATTGCAAAAATTGCTTTAATAAAGAATACCAAAATTCAAATTTTGGAGAAAAATGGACTGATCAAACTACCAAAAAAGTCATAGACTATTTATCAAAAGATGAAGTGGCAGGGCTTACTATTCTAGGTGGAGAACCCTTTGAAAGTGCAAAAGATTTGATTTCTATAATAGATGATATAAAAAAACAAATTGATAAGTCTATATGGATTTATTCTGGCTATACCTTTGAAAATTTAATAGAAAATCCTACTTGTAAGAATCTTTTGAAAGAAGTCGATGTACTTGTAGATGGTCCATTTAAAGAAGCAAAAAAAGATTTGAAATTAAAATTTAGAGGTTCCTCTAATCAACGCATTATAGATATAAAAGAAAGCTTAGCTAATGATAGCATTATTCTATTAAATGGGTATTAATATCCTATAAAAGACTTAGGAGGAATGATGAATAAAACATATAAAAAGAAAAAAGGCTTTGGAGCGATTGCAGGTATTATAGCTGTCTTAGCTATCATACTTATTCTTACAGTTCCAACCTACAACAGACTTGCAGGTAGCCGTGAAAATGTAAATGAGGCTTACGCACAAGTACAAAATGTTGTACAAAGAAGAGCAGATTTAATTCCAAACTTAGTAAATACAGTTAAAGGTTACTCTGATTATGAAGGAGAAACATTAACTAGAATTACAGAGGCTCGTTCTGGGATAAGTAATGCTGAGTCACCAAAAGAGTTAGCAGAAGCTAATGAAGAACTAACCCAAGCAGTTCGTGAGATGAATGTAGTAGTAGAAAATTATCCAGAGCTTAAGGCAAATACTCAATACACCCAGTTAATGGATGAACTAGCAGGATCAGAAAACAGAATTTCTGTAGAACGTGGTAATTATAACCAAGCTGTAAAAGCATACAACACAGATTTAAAGAAATTTCCTACTAATATTATAGCTGGTTTTACTGGCTATAAAGAAGCAGAATACTTTGAGGCAAGCGCTGGTGCCCAAGATGCACCAACAGTAGACTTTAACAAAAGTAATTAAGAGGAGTTTATATGAAAAGGAAAAAAATACTACAACTTAATTTAATGGTTTTACTAATGTTAACATTTTTTCCTTTAAACTCTTTTGCAAGCCTTCCATCTGCACCAACTAGCTTTTACCTAGATGAGTTGGGTATGATAGATAAAGATACAAAAGAAAACATTACTAAAACTAATAGAGAATTGGAGCAAAAAACTGGCTCTCAGATAATGGTAGCTACCATTAAAAACCCTAATGGCTTACCAGCTAGTGACCTAGCCCCAAAAATATTTAACCAATGGACCATTGGTGATCAGACTAAAAAAAATGGGGTGTTGATGCTTATCACTGAGGATGACTTAACTGATAAAAAAGAAATATTTATAGCAACAGGTTATGGCATCGAGGGTAGGCTAAATGATGGTAAAGTAGGTAGAATTATTGATAACTTTATGATCGATGATTTAAAAAGTGGTAATTATTCTAAAGCTATAAATGAAGGATTTAAAGCCATAGTTGCAGAGGTAGCTGATGAATATGGTGTAGAATTAAAAGGAAATTACGATTATTATTTAGATGTAAATAGCCAGTCCTATTCAGGTGGTATTAGTCTTGGAAGTCTACTCATTATGTTAATATTTTTTATAATCCTATCTAATATGTTTACCAGAATGAGCCTATATGGCGGTGGAACTCGTAGGTATTATAGAAAGCATCCACGCTATGGTAGAAGATACTATAATGATCCTTTTGGTGGTTATTATAGAGGAGGGTCTAATCCGTTTGGAGGTTCTTCATCATTTGGAAATTCTTCAGGTAATTCTTACTCTGGAGGCTTTAAAGGAGGCGGAGGTACCACTGGTGGTGGTGGAGCTGGTAGAAGTTTTTAAGGAGAATAAATGTACGGATATTTAGCAAGTCATTTTTTTAATGATGCTATGTATAAATGGACAGAAAATCTTGCCCAATATATAGAAGAAAATACAGAATTAGAACTTTATGTTCCTCAAAGAAATGCAGATATCAATGATAAAAAAAATAACGATGATATTATAACAGACATAAAAATTGCCCAAGCCGATACAGCTGAACTTAAAAAAGCAAATATTTTAATAGCTTGCCTTGATGGTTTAACTATAGATGATGGAGTAGCTGGAGAGGTCATGGCTCATGGTGTTATGGCAGAGCTAGAAGAAGAATATAAGGTTGATTTTCCAAGAATGATTATTGGCGTAATAACTGATATGAGGTATCTAGGTACGGGTGAAAATAAACTTTATAGAAATCTTATGATAGTTGGAAAAGTAAAAGAACATGGTCATTTAGTTATCGGATACCCGGGAGATGATTCGTACTTAGAAGAGATAGCAAAACTCGTAAATGACTTTATAAGTGAAAATAAATAAGCTCTAAGAATATTAATTCTTAGAGCTTTTCATATGCATATTTTGTTACCTTTGGAATCAACATTATTAAAACTATAGCGTTAATTCCAGCTTCTACAGCATCTTTTATAAAGTTTCTAATAACATAGAATAAATATGGGTTGGAATATAGGTGGGTTAGCCATAATGAATCAAGTAAGAGTCTAACACCCATAAATACAAAAATGGTGCTTAAAATACAGATCCAATCTAATTTATTTTTAAAATCTCTTTTAAAAATATTATAAGAAATAAATCCAGGTACAGCTCCAATTAAGATACTGCTTAGGGTAAAACCAGGGTGAAACACACCATCAGGTTTCATAAGCATTCCAACAACATCTGCTACACCACCGGTGATACCTCCGGCTATGGGACCATATAAAATCCCCGCCATCATAGTAGGTAAGTAGCCTAGGCCGATTTTTGTGCTAGAGAAGATAGTTATAGTTAAAAATCTTCTAAAAATAACTGTAAGTGCTGCAAAAATAGCCATTTTTGTGAGCATGTTTACTGTAAGTTTATTTTTCATTTTTCCCCTTTCTATCAGAGGCAGCGGTTGCGATAGAAAATCACAGCTAATAAGCTTTCGTTTAAGAACAACAACCCATTTCTTAACACTTAACGCTTTCTATCTACTCTGATGATTATATGATATCATAAATAAAAATAAAATTCATTAGAGGAGCTTATGTTAAATAAAGAATTTTTTAATAGAGATACATTAACTGTTGCTAAAGACCTACTTGGTAAGATTATTATAAGAAATGATAATGGAATAGTTTATAAAACAAAAATAGTAGAAACTGAAGCCTATTTAGGTATAGCAGATAGGGCTGCCCATAGTTTTGGTGATAGGAAAACTGAAAGAACAAAGATTATGTATGAGGATGCTGGAACTATTTATGTTTATCAAACATATGGTATTCATTTTATGCTAAATTTTGTAACAAAAGATGTAGGGATACCTGAAGCTGTTCTTATTAGGGGAGTTGAACCACTAAACGAATTAGAAAATATAAGTATAAATCGTTTTGGGAAAACTTATAAATCCCTATCTACATATCAAAAGAAAAACTTAACTAATGGACCAGGAAAGCTAACCAAGGCTTTAAATATAAATAAAAGTTTAAATGGGAAAAATTTATTTGGTAATGAACTTTACTTAGAAGATGATAGTAGCATCTTTGATATAATAACAGATAAGAGAATAGGAATAGACTATGCCAAAGAAGCCATAGACTATCCTTATAGGTTTTATATAAAAGATAATCCCTATGTATCCATTTTAAAAAAAGACTAGAAGTATAGTTATTTGTTTAAAATTTAGTAATTAGATATAATATAGCTAACACAAGGGGTGCATTAGCTAGACGAGAAATCGAACTCTTTAACCTGCTTCAGTTACTACTAGCCTAGGGATGTGATTTATATTTATTATGCATTCTTGTGAAAAACGAGGAGGTTTTTATGTCAGAAAAATTTACGGATAGAATTTATCCAAGAGTAAAAGAAATATGGGAAGCTTGCTTTAATCACCCATTTGTTCAAGAAATGGGAGATGGAAGTCTAGACTTAGATAGTTTTAAACACTGGGTAAAACAAGACTATGTTTATCTAATAGAATATGCAAGACTTTTTGCGATAGGTACTGCAAAATCACCTGATTTAGAGTCTATGAATTCATTTGCAAAAGGACTTGAAGGTATATTATTTATGGAAATGGACCTTCACAGATCTTATGCAAAAAATTTTTCTATAAGCGAAGATGAGCTAGAAGCAACTGAACCATCAGCTATAAATACTGCTTACACTTCATATATGCTAAATAAGGCTCAAGCTGGAGGAGTAGAAAATGTTGCTGCAGCACTACTTGCCTGCTCTTGGTCTTATAGCTATATTGGTCTTAAGCTAGCGGAAATTCCAGGGGCCTTAGAAGATGAAAACTACGGATCATGGATAGAAATGTATTCTTCAGATGAATTTACTGAGTTAAATGATAATGCCATGAAACTTATGAATAAACTCACAGAGGGAAAACCTGAAAGAGAATTAATAGCTCTTGAAGAAATAATTGTAAAAACAGGATATTTTGAGTATATGTTCTGGGATATGTGCTACAACAAAGAAACTTGGCCAATAGATATCTAAGAAGAAATAATTTTTTAAAAATTTAAAAATTTTCTACTGTTAGAGAAATCTATGATATAATGTTATTAAAGGAAAATGTTATCATATAAGGTTAAACTTTTAACCATTAGCTAGCTATGGAGGTATATATGAAATTAGACAGAAAGTTTGTATCAAAGTATTATGAGCATGTTGAAGAATTCCCAGATTTAGATATTGACCTTTCAAAAACTATCTTACTAATAGTTGACTATCAAAATGAATTTTGCTTAACAGATTTTGGTGAAGCTAAAGAGTTTAAAGAACAAGGCCTATGGGATGATTGGAAACCATATTTTGACAAGATGCACCAAGTAGCCTTACCTAATACAGAAAGAGTTTTAAATTACTTTAGAGATAATGACCTATTAGTCTCATACGGGCTTATAGCTTGCCAAAGAGAAGATGGTAGAGATAGATCTCCAGTTCAAAAATCTGAGGGTTGGAATAATATGCTGATGCCTGTTAATTCATATGCGGCAGAAGTAGTTGACCCACTAAAACCAATTGAAAATGAAATAGTTGTATATAAAACAACAGACTCTGTAACAACTGGTACAAATTACCTACACTTATTAGACAACATGGATATCGAAACTGTTGTTGTATGCGGTATGGTAACTGACCAATGTGTAGCATCTACTGTAAGAGGCCTTGCTGATGGAGGCTATAATGTAATTACAGTTCACGATGCTTGTATAGCAGCGTCAGAAGAACTTCATGATGCAGAGCTTAAAATAATGAATGTTATTTATACCTATGTTTTAAGTACGGATGATACCTTAAAACTACTTGAAGAAAGTAGATAATAACAGTTTTAAGGAGGAGTTTATACTCCTCTTTTTTTATTGTTAAAATAAGTTTATAAGTAAAATAACTTTATATGAATACGGTCTTAATTATTAGTACATGTTAATTTATAAGATAAAGAAAGGAGATTTATTTGTAAATAAAAATATAGCTATCCCTGCAATTAGCTTAGGTTTAGCCCCATTTATTATGCAAGCTACTGAATCTATCCTTATTCTTTGCTTTAATTCTCAGCTACTAAGATTTGGAGGGGATTTGGCAGTAGGAACTATGACTATTACTTTCTCACTGATGCAATTTGTACTACTTCCAATCCGAGGTTTGACCCAGGGTGGGCAGGCAATATTAAGTTATAATTCTAAATACCAAACTTACACGTAAAAAAGATGAAATCACTATGATTTCATCTTTTTATCTATTATAAATCCTTGATCTAGTAACGTTTCAAACATTCTATCTCTATTTGCTATAACTGTTCCCTGTTTTTTAGGAATTTGAATCGAAAATGAATCGACCCTGCGATTAGCATCTCTTAAATCATAGTAGGTAGTCATTTCTTTATCATAATCAGCAATTTTTTTATTATAGTTGTTAAAAA
This sequence comes from Anaerococcus groningensis, assembly GCF_046365465.1. Classification (NCBI taxonomy): domain Bacteria; kingdom Bacillati; phylum Bacillota; class Tissierellia; order Tissierellales; family Peptoniphilaceae; genus Anaerococcus; species Anaerococcus groningensis. The sequence continues at coordinate 53,353 of NZ_JBGMEG010000008.1, forward strand.
CCTGGTAAGAATTTTCGAAGGTTTTTAGATTTATATCCATCCTAGGTTTTAGTTGGGGTTCTTGATTTGGTAGGCCAAAACCTAGACCTACAGCAGGATAAGTTAGTTTTGGTAAATCAAGTAATTCTATAACTTTTTTAGTATCATTATGGATATTTCCAAAATAATTTACACCAAGTCCTAAGCTTTCACAGGCCACAGCAACATTTTGAGCTGATATTATGGCATCAGTAAATCCTTGGATAAATTTATCAAAACCTATCATTTCATCGTTTTCTTGACCATTTTCCTTTGCTATATTGTAATTTCTATATAAATCAACTATAAAAATCCACAGGTGTGGGGCACGAGCCATATAATCCTGAAGACCATTAGCGGCAAATTTCTTTTTAAGTTCTTGATCTGTCACTTTAATTATTGAAAAAAATTGCATGCCATTACTAGTTGGAGCCATGTTTGCTACATTAAGTAAAGCTTCTATCACTCCATCATCTAATTTTTCATCTTTAAATTCTCTTATAGTCCTATGGTTTAATTGATTTTTAATTGTTTCGTTCATAAAAACTCCTTCTCTAATAATCAATATATACCCTAATAAATAGTATAGTAATAAAAGGTGATTATATGTTAGTTAGAATATCTGTTAGAAATCTTATAGAATTTGTCATGCGTTCAGGAGATATTGACAATAGATTTCGTGACAATGCTAGGATGATTGAGGGAATTAGAGCCCACCAAGCCATCCAAAAAAAATATGGAGATAATTATAAAAGTGAGTATTCTCTAAAGAATACTACAACTATTGACGATGTAGAATTTAGGGTAGAAGGGAGAGCTGATGGTCTACTTAAAGATAAAGATGGCTATATTATAGATGAAATAAAATCTACGACAAGACTTCTTTCTGAAATTGATGGATCAAATAAGCTCCACTGGGCTCAGGCTATGTGCTATGCCTATTTTTTTGCCCTAGATAATAATTTAGATAAGATGAGCATAACCTTAACTTATGTAAGTATTGAAGATTACTCTACAAAAATTTTTAGAGAAGAGTTTACTTTTGAATACCTAAAAAAATTTTACTTTAATCTTTTATATGAGTATTTAAACTTTTCGAAAATTCTTGCAAAAAACAAGATAAATAGGGATGAGTCCATAAAAAAATTAAACTTTCCCTATAAAGATTACAGAAAAGGTCAAAGAAAAATGGCTGTTGCTGTCTACACTGCTATATTAGACTCTAAAAAATTATTTGTAGACGCTCCAACTGGCATAGGCAAAACCATATCTACAGTTTTTCCTTCCATTAAATCTATGGGTGAAGATTTAACTGATAAGATTTTTTATCTAACTAGCAAAAATACGCAGGCCAAGGAAGCTCTAAAATCAATAAGAATTTTAGAAAACCAAGGACTATTTATAAAAGCCTTATCAATTACGTCCAAGGAAAAAATTTGTTTAAATGATGAAGTTAAGTGTAATCCAGTAGATTGTCCCTTTGCCAAGGGTCACTTTGATAGGGTTAATGATGCTTTAAGAGATATAATAGATAATGAAAAAATAATGAATTTTGACACTATAACTTCATATGCAGAAAAATACAGGGTGTGTCCCTTTGAATTAGAACTTGATATATCATCCTATGCTGATTTTATTATATGTGATTACAATTATGTATTTAATCCAAATACATATTTAAAAAGATTTTTTGATGAAGTTATTGATAGGTATGTGTTTTTAATTGATGAATCTCATAACTTAGTAGAACGAGCTCGCGATATGTATAGTTTTAGCTTTACTGATAGCCGTTTTACTCATCTTATAGATAATTTAGATGATAAAAAATATAAAACTATAATAAAATATCTCAACCAAATAGCTGATACCTTTGAAGTTTTGTATAATAAGCACGGTAAAAGGCTGTATCATGCTCAAGAAAGTCAAATAGAAGATTTTGATAGCAAATTTATAAAACTTTTAAAACCTCTACAAAAATATTTGGTGGAGGAAAGAGAAGATGAAAATTATGATGAACTTTTAAACCTATTTTTTGACATAAATAAATTTCTTAAAATAGGAGAATATTATACCAAAGGTTTTTACTCGGTCATATCTTATGATGAAGAACTGGATGATAAAATTTTTGAGATAAAATGTATAGATCCATCCCTAGTATTAACCAATACTTATAAAAACGCTATGTCAACTGTATTTTTCTCTGCAACCCTTTCTCCTATGATTTATTTTACAAAAACTTTAGGAGCAGAAGATAGCTTAAAACTAAGACTAGATATGCCTTTTGATGAAAATAACTTTGAACTATTTAATAGAGAGATTAGTACTAGGTATAGGGATAGAAATAATAATGTAGTCCATATTAGTGAAGCTATCAATGAATTTATAAATTCTAAAAAAGGAAATTATTTTATATTTTTTCCATCATATTCTTACTTAGAAGATGTCTATGAGGACTATAAAACTCGTTTTGATGATGAGATTATAGTTCAAGATAGATTTATGAATGAAAAAGAGACCAATAAGTTTTTAAAGCAATTTGATAAAGATTCAGCAAAAACGGCCTTTGTAGTTCTTGGAGGTATTTTTTCTGAGGGAGTAGATTTAGTAGGTGATAGACTTATTGGATCTATGATTATATCTGTAGGAATGCCTGGTGTAAGTAATGAGAGAAATTTAATTAAAACTCATTTTGATAAAATGGGTTTAAGTGGTTTTGATTATTCCTATACCTATCCTGGCCTTAATAAGGTCTATCAAGCAGCCGGCAGAGTTATAAGAAGTGATAATGACAAAGGAATAATCTATTTGCTAGATGATAGATTTAACCAATATAAATACAAGAACCTTTATCCAAAGCATTGGAAAAATAAGGGCCTTAAGATAGTAAATGAAACAAAAGATTTTAAGAAAGAAGCAGATAAATTTTGGGAGGGTTTAATTGAGAAAAAAGAAAAATAGCGAAGTAAAAATAAAGGATGTAAAATATCCAAATATTTCTATTGGTGAAGATCAAGATGGAAATATTGTTGAATTTAAAGGAGGGGTCTTAGGTCAAACTTGCAAGGTTAAAATTACTCGCAATAGACATGATTATAAAAAAGGAAAATTTATAGAATTACTAGACCATTCCCCTCTTGAAAATAGTAGGCATTTTTGCCCTCAAGCTGATGCCTGTGGGGGATGTGCCTATCAACGATTGCCATACGAAACAGAACTAATGCTCAAACAAGACATGGTAAAAAAATTGTTAGCTGATAATGATATCTTTTATGAGGGTGATATACCTATAAATAAATCTCCAGTCATAGAAGGATTTAGAAATAAAATGGAATACACCTTTGGGGATGCCTATAAGGGTGGAGAATTAATCCTGGGACTACATAGACAAAATAGATTTTATGAAATAGTTGACACTGTAAATTGTAATGTAGTTGATGGTGATTTTAATACCATAAGGAACGCAGTTCAAAATTATTTTAGGGAAAAAAATACTAGCTTTTATCATAAGTCTATGAAAGAAGGATTACTAAGACATTTTATAATTAGAAAAGCTCATAGAACTGGCGAAATTATGGCAATCCTTGTAACCACAAGTGATGAAAGCTTTGATCAGATGAGAAAAAAACTTTTTGTAAATTTTCTAAATGATTTAAGGCTTGATGGTAAGATAGTATCTATTTTTCATGTAACTAATGATTCTGTAGCTGATGCGGTGGTTCCAGAAAAAGTTGAGCTTTTATTTGGCAAAGACCATATAACAGAAAAGATGCTAGATTTAAAATTTAATATATCTCCATTTTCATTTTTCCAACCAAATGTATTTGCTGCTGAAAAACTTTATCAAAAAGCCTTTGATTTTGCAGGTATAGATAAATCTATGAATGTCCTAGACTTATACTCTGGGACAGGAACTATAACCCAAGTTATGGCAAGTGTAGCTAACCATGCCACAGGTATAGAAATAGTAGAAGAAGCAGTAGAAAAAGCTTACGAAAATGCAAATCTTAATAAAATAGAGAACATAGACTTTCTATGTGGAGATGTATTAGAGGAAATTGAAAAGGTTAGAGGAGATTATGATGTAGTTATCCTAGACCCTCCAAGGGCTGGCATAGCACCAGAATCTTTAGAAAAAATAATAAACATAAATCCTAAAAAATTTGTATATATATCTTGTAATCCGAAAACTCAAGTTGATAATCTAAAAACTTTTATAGAGAAAGGATATAAGGTTAAAAAATACGAAATATTTGACCAGTTTCCAAACTCTAGACATGTGGAGACTATAGCTCTACTTGAAAAATAATTTTTTAAAAGGCTTACAAGGAAAAAATTGTAAGTCTTTTTTACTAATTTTATATTCAATTATTTTAATTAATTTATTAAATTATAGATTGTATACTGTGAGTATGACTATTAAAACTCAATTAAGGGGATAATAATGAAAAATGTTTTAATTATAGAAGACAACAAAGATATTGCCTTACAAATGAAAAAATATCTAATTAAAGATGGCTATGGGGTTGAGATTGCATCATCTTTTTATGAAGCAGAATATAAAATGAATATTGATATAGATGTAGCACTACTTGATATAAATCTACCAGATAAAGATGGTCATCATTTGATAGAAAGATTAAAAGATAAGGACATAAGAGTTATTGTAATAACAGTTAAAAATGATGAAGATTTTATCATTGAATCCCTAGATCAAGGAGCAGATGATTATCTGATTAAGCCATTTTCCCTTGCAATATTGAGGGCAAGAATTGATGCAGTTTTAAGGACAATACCTCTAAGTCAAGACAAAAAAATCACTTATAAAGATATCAAAATAGATTTAAAAGAGTCAAAAGTTTATTATAAATGTAATCCAATAGAGCTGACTCCACTTGAATATGAAATACTAGTCTTATTTATTAAAAATCCTCACAGAGTCTATACAAGAGGCCAGCTGTTAGAAATGTTTTGGGAAGATAGGGATAAGTTTGTAAATGACAATACTCTCACATCGACAATAAAAAGAATTAGGGAAAAACTTGATAGGGAAGTTATTACTACTGTTAGAGGAATTGGTTATAGGATGGATTGAGATGTTATATGTATTTTGGATATTAAGTCTCGGACTACTTTATTATTTTTTGAAAAAAAGAAAGAAAAATAGAATAATTGAGCTTATAGATTTGATAGAAAATATGAAAAATCAAGAATATAAAATCCCTATGAAACAAGATGATTTTTCGATTTTAGAAGATAATATTTACAAGCTTTTTATAGAAATAGTAGAAGCTAAAGAGACAAGTAGAAGAAATAGTGAAAAGCAAATAGAATACCTAGAAGATATCGCTCATCAAATAAAAACTCCCATTACATCTATGCTTTTTTCTATAGAGAGTTTGGAGATAGACTTTCCAGCTAATGGGGATATAGAGATATTAAAAAGGCAAACTATTAGATTAAACTCTCTATCAGATATTTTACTCAAATTATCAAGCCTTGATGCAAATAAAGATTTAATGAAAAAAGAAGAAATTCGTTTAGATGAATTAGTGACATATGCTTTAGATAGTTTAGATTTAAGGAGATCAACTAATGTAGAAGTAGCAGAAAGTTTAAAGGAAAATAGTATTTATGGTGATTTTTATTGGCTGGCAGAAGCTCTAATCAATATTGTTAAAAATGCTGATAATAGACCGACTTGTGATAAAATCATGGTTTCATCATATAAAAACCCCCTCTATACAAGCTTAATCATTGAAGACAATGGTGGAGGAATTGAAAAAGAGAATATGAAAAAAATTTTTAAACGATTTTATAAAACACCTGACTCAAATGGTTTTGGAATTGGCCTTGCTATGGCGAAAACAATTGCCCAGAAAAACAACGGTGACATTTCTGTTTCAAATATTGATGCTGGAGCAAGATTTGAAATTAAATTTTACAATATCACCTAAAAATCACTTTACTTTTATATACTTACCTTGATATAAGAAAAAGGAGGCAAGTATGGAAATTTTAAAAGTAGAAAATTTAAGAAAAGAATACGGAGAAGGCAATTCTAAGGTGGTGGCCTTAGATGGAGTTGATTTGACAATTGAAAGAGGTGAATTCGTCGCTATTGTTGGACCAAGTGGATCTGGTAAGTCAACTCTCTTACATATCATAGGAGGAGTAGATAGTCCAAGTGAGGGCAAAGTTTATATAGAAGGTAATGATATTTCTCAGTATTCTTCAAAGGAACTAGCTCTTTTTCGTAGGAGAAAAGTAGGTCTAATATATCAATTTTATAATCTAATCCAAAACTTGACTGTAAGACACAATATAGAACTTCCACTAAAACTTGATAAAAGAAAAATCAATGAAGAAATCTTACTTGATACAGTTAGAAAACTTGGTATAGAAAGTAAACTCGATTCTTTCCCAAGCGAATTATCAGGTGGTCAGCAGCAGAGAGTTGCCATAGCGAGAAGTATTATCTACAAACCATCAATAATCCTAGCTGATGAACCAACAGGCAATTTAGATAGGAAAAACTCCAAGGAAATAATAGAAATCTTTAAATATTTCAATAAAAGCTTAAAACAAACAATAATCCTAATCACTCACGACGAAAAAATCGCTCTAGAAGCAAGTCGTATTGTAACTATAGTAGATGGGAAAATTGTAGGAGATGAGAAAAATGAATAAGAAGAATTTCCCTATTTTTATATCGGTTTTTATTGTTTCCTTGTTTTTTACAGTGATATTCTATTATTCATTTTCTAGCATATCTTTTACAAATAGAGAATTCAGGAGCGAATATTACGAAGATGCCTATATAGAAGGAGATATAAAGGAAAATGATTTGGCTAATATAAAGAGTAATGAATATGTTAAAGAGGCAGGTTTCGAGTCGAGTGATTCAATATCGGGAAAAATTGAAGACGAAATTTTATCAATCTCTCTATTTGACCAAGCTATTGCCAATATGAAGGGTGATTATAATTTAAAAGAAGGAAGATACCCTAATAATTTCGATGAAATTGCCCTTAGCGAGAATGTTATAAAAAATAAAAATTTAGCTTTGTCAGATAGTGTAAGAGTTGAATTTGGAAAAAGAACTTTAAATGGAAATATTGTAGATCCTACATACAAGCCTACAAGTAATGAAAAATTCATAAAAACAACAAGTAAGGAAATGAAAATAGTTGGAATTATTAAGGATAATCCTAATAATATCAGTGTAGCAAATATACTTATTGATTCAGATTATGAGAATAAACTGACAGCCGTAAGATTTAAATCACTTTATAAAGCTTATGATAATCAAGGTATAATTGAAGAAGATCTATCAAATAAACTGGGTAAGAAAATTAAAATTGAATTTGAACCATCAATTGTTGAGCGTTATTACTTATATGAAAGTAATGTGGGAAGAATATTAAAACAATTATCAACAGTTTTTCTTATAATCTTAGCTATAGCTATATTTGTATTTTTTAATAAAAATATATTTTTGGTATGGTCTTTAGAGAAAATCAAGGTCTTATCCATGTATAAATCAATAGGTAGCACAGATTCACAGATACTTTCTTTGCTTTTTAAAGAAGCAGTTATCATATCGATCTTACCATTATTGCTAGGACATTTTTTAGGCTATGTAGTAATTAAAAAATATTTTAGCCTGATCAATACTAATTTGAGCATAGATATGCCAACTTCTGTAGATTTTAATATTATATTAAGCCTAGTTATAATATTGATTTCTTTATTAATAATATTTATATCGCTTGCAATTACTTTGAGGAAAATAAAGAAAATAGAGATTATAGATGGCTTAAAAGGACTAATAAACTTTAAAAAATCAAAAAAGAAAAGAGCTAGTACTATTTTTAAGGAACTAAGGATAAATAATCTTGCAAGTATTAAGTCACAATCATATATTTCAACAATAGGGGTCTTAATAATATCAGTTTTATTTATCTTGATATCTTTTTCAAGTTATGCGGTAGATTTAGGGGCTTATGATGATGATTATAATTTGACAGTTGATTATTGGAGTAGTGATCCTACGCTTCCTAATAATCTAATAGAAGTTGATAAAAGAATTGATTCTAAAAAATCATTTATATTCCAGCAGAGAAATTTATCTATAGAAAATAATTTAGAATTTTCGGAAGAGTTTTTTACGAATGGTTTAGAAGAATTTTTATTAGAAAATAGTAGCTATACTGAAGGAAATCTAATTTTAGGAAAAATTGTAGGGCTTAGAGAAGAAGACCTTAATATATTAGGAGGTAATAAAGGAGAATTTATTTTATATAATATGATCCAGTCCAACCCTACTGAGCCGTTAAGAGATGCTAAAATGGTTAAGTTTTTTGAAAATCCCGAAAAATTAGATGTAATAACAGCAAGTGGAAACAAAACCTCAATTGACATTAGTAAGAGCATAGATGATTTAAAAGATATTACATTAAAAATTAATCGAGGTGTCGTCTATATTTTTACAGATTTTGATACCTACTTCAAACTCTTAGAGTATACCGGTAATGGAAATCTAGTAAATTATCCTTTTGCTCTAAAAATGGATGTGAATCCTGATGGAATTTCTGATAGCAAAGAATCTATTAAGGAATTTTTAGATAGAAATCCTAGAACAGATGAGCGCTATGAAGTTTATAGTGATAGTGATAGGAATGAGGAGGATGACAATTTCTTGGGTGTACTTTTAAACACAAACTTCATCCTATCAGCTATAATTCTTGCTTTGAATATCACAAATGGATATGCTTCTATAAATTCAAGCTTGATGGCAAGGAAAAAAGAAATTGGCAACTTATATTCAATAGGAATGGAAAAGACTGATTTAGAAAAATTATTAAAACAAGAATTTGTATTTGAACAAATAAAATCATTTGCATTAGCAATATTAATGACTTTTTTTGTTATTACAATCATGTCAATAATTTCATCTGGATATAGTTTTTATGTATTTTTAAAATACTACAATCACCTAGCGTTCTTAGTATTTTCGATAGTTGTATACGCTGCAAACTTGTTAATCTATCACATCTCCTTAAAGAGAATATTAGACAGACCGACTATAGATTTAATTCGAACAATATAATTTCAAATAAAGAGGAGTATATGAAGAAAAAATCAGTAAATAATTATTTGTAGTTGGAATCGCAATTTTGGTAATTTCTTAACTACTTCCAGTCGATATATTTGAAAACTATACAAAGCTAAGAACAACTGGACTCATATCAATGTTTGTACAAATATTGAACTAATTAGCTTTATTATTTGGAGTAAAGTAGAAAGACGGATTATTTATAGTGTTGAATATTCTGTTAATCATATTACTTCCTATAGTAATGTTTTCAGGCCATCTAATTTAAGTAATACGATTAGAACAGGAAAAAGTAATCTAAACAGCTCTTTTAAGGGCTGTTTTTTCTTTACTCCAGAGTGATATAATAAATTATAAGATGCTTATTTATTAACACAAACTCACAGACGAGACTTTTGAAAAATATCAAAAATTATAGATACTGATTAATAATGACAGGTGGAGACAATTTGCTTATTAAGTAAATATTAAATCTTATAAAAGATTGTTATATTTATAATTTTTTGTAGGATAATAAGGGTAAATACTAAAATAAGTAAGTTTTATAAGGAGGCAATATGAAAGACTTTAATTTTAATATATCAACTAAGATATTATTTGGTAAAGACCAACTTAATAACCTAGCAGATGAGATAAAAAAATATGGGCAAAGAGTACTTTTAGTTTATGGTAGAAGCTCTATTAAAAAAATCGGACTTTACGATGAAATTTTAAAGATTTTTAAGGATAATTCTATTACCCATTTTGAGCTATCGGGTGTTGTACCAAATCCTAGAATCGATAAGGTGCGTGAAGGTGTAAAAGTAGCTAAGGAAAATGATGTTGATTTTGTATTAGCAGTTGGTGGGGGCTCTGTAGTTGACTCGGCAAAATTAATTTCGGCTGGTTTTTATACTGATAGTGATCCATGGGATATAGTAATAAAAAAAGAAAAAGTTACAAATGCTCTACCTTTAGGTAGTATTTTAACTCTTGCAGCTACTGGATCTGAAATGAATACTGGTTCTGTTATATCAAATGAAGAAACAGGCCAAAAACTTGGCTGGGGATCTGAATACGTAAGACCAAAATTTGCAATAATGAATCCAGAATATACTTACAGTGTAGATTCTTACCATACTGCAGCAGGTACTGTAGACATTATGAGCCATACTATGGAAAATTATTTTACATTAAATGATGGTGCTTATTTAAATGATAGGTTCGCAGAAGGTATTTTAAAAACTTGTATAAAATATGGTCCAATAGCTATAAAAGAAAATGATAACTATGAAGCAAGAGCAAATCTTATGTGGGCAAACTCTTGGGCAATCAATGGTCTGATTAGTGCTGGAAAGGCAACAGAATGGTCAGTCCATGCTATGGAGCACGAATTATCTGCCTTAAGAGATATAACTCATGGGGTAGGACTTGCAATTCTAACTCCAGCTTGGCTTCTATATTGTTTAGATGATAAAACAAGTGAAAAAATTGCAACATTTGGTTACAACGTTTTTGATATAGAAAAAACTAATTCACAAATATATGATGCAAAAAAAGCTATAGATGCGCTTAAAGATTTTCTAGAATCTTTAGGAATTAATCTAAGTTTAAAAGAAGAAGGATTTAGTGAAGAAGACCTTCCTATTATGGCTAAAAATTGCTTAGAAAATAAAAATAAAAGTCAAATAGATGGATTTAAGACTTTAAAAGAAGAAGATATCTTAAATATTTATAAAAAAGCTTTTTAAGTGATAGGTATTGATGAATATTATTGAAAATCTTGAGCTAAATGATACTGGCTATAAATCTTTAATTGTCTATAAATATGGGCAGGGTTATATAGTAAATAAGAAAAATAATCAGCAAGTCAATATTAGGTCTATAGCAAAAACTATTCTTGCCCTTACTTGTGGGATTTTAATAGAAAAACATATTGGTTTTAATGAAGAAACATACATTTATCCAATAATTAAAAATAAAGTAAACTTAACCAATACAAAGAATGAAAAATATTTAAAGCAAATTAAAGTTAAACACCTTCTAACTCATAGTGTAGGATACAGAGATATCCTCTTGATGAGTAAGGATATAAATAAATTTAATGTAGGTAACTTATTAACTGAAGTAATCAATCATCCTATTTACTACAAACCAGGAACTTATTTTCTCTACTCGAATGCTAGCTACTTTATCCTAGCAGCTGCTATGGAGGAGGTCTTAGGGTATGATTTGTTTGACTTTATAGATGAAAATTTATTTAAGTCCTTGGCTATAAAAAATGCTAAGGCTGATAAATATGGTGATTATCTAGCAGGAGCAACCAAGTTTTATCTATCAGCTGATGACCTATTAAAAATAGGAAAGTTACTTTTAAATAATGGCAACTTTGAAGGTAGGCAAATTGTTAGTAAAGATTGGATTAAAAAAATGAAAGCTCCATATTTTGACAATAACCAAGAAGCTAAGCAAAAATATCTATCAGAAGATTACTATGGATATAGCTTGTGGCAATCAGAAAATGGGATTATCTTTGCCTCAGGAACGGGTGGCCAGTTGATTGTCTTACTTGAAAAATTAGGTACTATAATAGTAACTACAAATAGTGGCAGTGATAATTATGGTTATAAGATTAAAAATGAGGTAGATACTATTATAGAAAAATTAAATAGGGGGTAGACCAATGGACTACGATTACATTATTGAATTAACTAAAATTTATGAAGACCATAAAAAGCTAACAGATAAATTATGTAACGCTCTTCAAGAATTTAAGGACCACCAAAAAGAATTAGAAAAATTAGAAAAATACTACTATAGTGAAGATTTTATGAAAGACTATGATGCGTCAAATAAAGGAGAAATTCCAAGTGATATTAATCAAGGAATCCTAACTGAAGATGCAATTTATGATCTTTTAGGTGATAACTATTATATGGCACGAGAAATGCTAGACTTAGCAAACTATATCATTCAGGATAAGGAAAAATAGATTGGTTTATTCAATCTATTTTTTTTATGAAAATTTGTAAATAAAAAAACTGCGAATTAAATCGCAGTTTAAAAATCTGGTGCACCATCAGAGGTTCGAACTCTGGACACCCTGATTAAGAGTCAGGTGCTCTACCAACTGAGCTAATGGTGCAAATAAAATACTATTTTATTATATGCCTCCATTAGCATCTTGTCAAATTAATATATTTGCCAAATATGGGCTATTTGATTGCTCATTTCTTCAAAAGACCAAGGTCTCATGGTATTTTTTACACTGTTTGGGTCATTTATCAAAAATTTTCCATCTTCATATGAATCTATAACAAATATATGGCCGAATAATGTGAAGTAGCCTCTATTTACAGAAACTATTAATGGACCTTTTTTAAGTGCATCTATCATTTCTTTCTCATTTACAGCAATATCTTTTGAGTTAAGATTGTATTTTTTTGCTTCATCTGGAAAAAATGCCCATGAGATTCCTTCACTTGACATATAAGTCTTAGCATCTTTGGCAATTTTATCAGGGGAAATACTCAGATCATTTTTTATTCTTGATAGAACCATAGCGGTAGATGTTGGACCACAACCAGATATACCTATATTTCTTTGACCTAGTTCATTATAAGCCCATCTATTATCCCATTGTAGATAGAGAGGGGTTTTTCTTCCTAAATCTAAGGAAGGGCCTGGATTATTTGGAAAATCTGTTATATTGTGGTTCATATTATAAACAAATTCAATAGTATCTGGGTCATTTCCTGTAAGATATGCCTCTACACTTGTTATATTAAAAAAGTTATCATATACCCAACGAGCCTTAGGGTCTTTATCTGCGTATTTCTCTACATTTTTTATAATATCTTCTTTTACTTCTGACTTAGCTTTTGGCTCTGTACTTTTATTTAGATTTTCTTCTTCATCTATAACCATATCAGAAAGTGTTTTATCATTTGATTTTAAAAATGTGTTTATAGCAAGCTCATTGATATCTGATACTATATTTATATTTTCTTGATCAACTAAACCATCAGAATTATTTCCTAAGCTGCTTGTACAGGAGCTAAGAGCTATAAGCATGATAGTTGTAGCTATTAATTGTTTTTTCATACCTTTATTTTACTCAATCCTAGTGTGTGTTCAATATTATTTTTATATTTCATAATAATATGGTATCATAGCTAAGTAATGTTTCTTGGCACCCATTACAGAAAAAAAATCAAGGAGAAAAAATGACAGAAAGAAATAATTTTACAAAAGATACTAACTTTTTGGTTAGGTCTGCTATAGTTGCAGCTTTGTATGTTGTGTTAACATTACTTGTTCCTATGCCACAATACGGGCCAATCCAGTTTCGTTTTTCAGAAATATTGGTATTATTAGTTTTTTATAACAAAAAATATATACCTGGATTAGTTTTAGGATGTGCTATAGCAAACTTATTTAGTCCTATGGCTTGGTTTGATGTAATATTTGGTACTTTATCATCATATATAGCTTTTAAACTTATGACAAGGACTGACAACTTATTTGTAGCTTCATTATTTCCAGTTCTATTAGTATCTGTTCCAGCTTTAGGAACTTACTTTTTATTAGATAACTCCGGAGCATTTATTACTATGCTATTTTCATTTATGGCAAGTGAATTTGTCATGGTAAGCTTAATTGGTGTTATAATCTTTAAAGTACTAGAAAATAATAAGGCGTTTATGAAAAATATAATAGAATTTTAAAAAAGCTCCCAAAATGAGCTGAACCCGTAAACACGGAATAAC
>NZ_JBGMEG010000009.1:0-109043 GCF_046365465.1 Anaerococcus groningensis
GTATTCCGGATTTTGGGGTGCAGCTCAAGTTGGGGCTTTTTTCTTTGTTAAATTTTTCTTTCAAATATTACTTGATAGTAGTTTATCATAAAAAGACCTGCCTTTTCCTTTGGTACTACCAAAACTTGAGATAATCTCCATCCATCATTAGCATTTTCTTCTATAACTTTTTCTACCTGGTCCATATTATTTGACTGGCTTTCCTTAAAGCCATTACTAATAACATTTTTTTCAAACTTATACTCAAACATAAGTCCTCCTAGCTAGTTTTTATGTTATAATATTATCATGAAAAGAAATTATAATCTAGATAAGTGGCGTGGATTTACTATTATTTCCATGGTGCTTTTTCATTTAATGTATAACATAAATTATTATTGGCAAATTCCTTGGTATGATGGCACAATTTTAAATAAAGTATGGCAATTATCTATAGCTTGCTCATTTTTTATCATATCAGGAATCACATCAAATTTTCTAGATGCAAATAGAAATATAAAGCGAGGGATAAAAACAAGCCTAATAGGTTTTACAATTACCCTTATCACCTATATAGCTGCACCAGATCAATTTATACTTTGGGGAGTGCTAAATGGGCTTGGGTCATCTATGATAATTACAGGTATATTAAAATATTTTACAGATATTTCACCAAAGTGGGCCTTTGTATTTTTAATACTTTTTGTGCTAACTTACAAAATCCCACGAGGAATACTATATAGCAATAGTATTTTTAAAAACTTATACGATATAAATATTTATTACCTAGGTTTTCCATCAAGTGATTTTCATTCCAGCGATTATTTTCCAATAATCCCTTGGACTTTTCTCTACCTATTTGGTTACACCTTTGGTAAATATTTAAAAAACAAAAACTTTTATGGAAAATACGGGAAAGATAATATTCTATCTAAAATCGGCCGATATGCTATGCCAATATACCTAGCCCACCAAATTATCTTATATCCCTTGATTACTTTAATATATAATTTAGCAAAATAAAAAACTAGGAGCAAAATCTCCTAGTTTTTTTATTTCACAGTTAATGTATATTCTTCGCTTATAACTGGATTTATATTTAGTAATTCTTTGACAGCCTTTAGGGTCTGATCTTTGGCTTCTTCTAATAATCCCTTATCTATTGCTTCTTTTTCTACCTTTGCTTCCTCTTCTTTTCTAAAGTTTGAGTAGTCTTCTAGTTCTAGCGGATTAAATATAGAATTTTTCTCATCATAGACCATTACGCTATTTTCATCTATGTCATGGCTAAGAATTTTTGTTTCTGGTAGGCTTACATTTATGGTTTTTGCTTCCTCATTTACTTTTACCTTAGCCTCATCTAAATCAACTCCAGCATGGATCTCTCCCTCATAAGTGTATAAAAATCTTTTTGTTGTAAATGGTATTTTCATGCCTTGAAATTGTTGACTATTTTCAAATGAAGCTATATTTTTATAGCGGTATTTTAGGGTTGTAAGCTCCTTTGCTTCTTTTAAAGCTGCTTCTACTGTTTCTGATGTAATCTTAGTTTCTTCTTCTACATTAAATATACTTTTTGCAGTAAAAAATGCGGCTAGCACTAGTCCTGCTACTATAAGAGCACTAATTAGCCCTTGTTTAAATTTACTTTTATTTTTACTCATATTAATTCCTTTATTTATTTTCTACTTTTATTATACTTATAAAATAAATAAAATAAAGTTTAGATTAAATGGAATTAATATTATATGCTCCTGCTTCCTCCTGTTATCCCATAAACTTGGGCTGAAACATAGGAACTATCATTAGATGCTAGAAATACGTAAAGTGGGGCTAGCTCTGCTGGTTGACCTGCTCTACCTAGGGGTGTTTTTTGGCCAAAGTTTTCTATATCACTATTACCCTCATCTAATTGCAATGGTGTCCAAATTGGGCCTGGTGCTACTGTATTTGCTCTAATTCCCTTTGGAGTAAAGTAAGCTGCAAGTCCTTTAGTAAAGGTAAGCACTGCCCCATTACTTGTTGCGTAGTCTAGAAGTTCTCCTGATGGTTCAAAGGCCTGCATGGAGCTTGTAGTAACGATTGATGCACCTGCTTCTAGATATTTTTCTGCTGCCTTTACGGTTTCAAACATAGAGATAATATTTACATTCATAGTATCTCTTACCTGTTTCATTGATAAGTCTTCAAGGCTATCTGAAATAATTTGTTGGGCAGAGTTTAGTACTAGAATATCTACTGCGTCAAATTCTTCTACTGTTTTTTCTACAATTTCTGCTCCACTTCCCTCTTCTCTAAGATCTGCTGGGATTATTAGAGCTTTTTTCCCTTCTGCTTCTATTAATTCTTTTACTTCATTGGCATCAGCTTCTTCACCAGGGAAGTATTGAATAGCTACATTTGCTCCCTCTCTAGCAAAAGCAATTGCAACTGCACGTCCTATACCAGAATCTCCACCAGTTATAAGGGCATTTCTTCCTTCAAGCTTGCCATGGCCTACGTAAGATTTTTCTCCATGGTCAGGTTTATAGGTCATCTTTGCTTCCACTGCTGGTGTGTCTTGATCTTTTTCATGGTATCCTTCTGTATGATATAAAGTTCTTGGATCTTTTAAATTTTTATTTTTCATTGTTAAACTCCTTTAATGTTCCTTATTTAAATTATTACCCCAAAAAACCAGCAAATAAATTTTATATAAAAAGAAAGACTAAGTTTATTTAAACTTAGCCTTAGCATAATATATTGGTTTGTTACGCTCTCTCCATTTTTTTTCATACTCTGTAACTATGGACTTTTCTTCTGGCAAGTCATACTCTGCTTCTAAAATTTCTAAGCCAAAGTCTTCATAGTATTTTAAAGAGTCTTCAAAAAATGGTAAATCATCTGTTTTTTGTTCTATAATTCCCTGATTTTTTATAATTTTTTTATATCTTTCAAGAAATCTCTCATGGCTTAAACGTCTTTTATGGTGCTTGGTCTTTGGCCATGGGGTAGAAAAATTGATATAAATGTGGTCTATTTCTCCCTCATTAAAAGTATCAGTTAATTCTTCTGCATAGTCCACTAAACCAATAACATTGGTAAGTTCTTCTTCAATTATTTTTCTACTAGCAATTACAAAAGCATTTGTATTCATCTCTAGGGCTATAAAATTAATATCAGGATTTTGCTTTGCTTTTTCTATGATAAAGTCTCCCTTACCCGCTCCTATTTCTAGATAAATTGGGTGGTCATTTCCAAAAACTTCATGCCATTTGCCTTTCATATCCCTAGGATAGAAAAATATCCTGTCATTTTCTTTCATTTCTGGTATAGCATTTGGTTTAAATCTTAATCTCATAATCTCCTCACAAAAAAGGCAAGCCTTGCTCTGCGAGCTACTTGCCTGTAGTGTATGTTACTTTACTTTTTTTCTTAGCTTTATCAATCATATACCCTATTACAAATCCTAACATTGTAGGAATAATCCAACCAAAACCTAGACTAAATCCTGGCAAATATTTATTAGGAAACGTTAAAATACTTGTAACAAAATTGCTTTTTGATATAGATTCTGGCAGATTTATTAATAAATCAAAAAAAGCTGCAAAGGCTGTAAGACCCAGTGTCCACTTATATATTGTTTCTCTCTTACCAGTTTTAATAGAAACCATAGATAAGAAAATAAGTGCAATTGATAAGGGATATAAAAACATCAGCACTGGTATGGATAAAGAAATTATCCTTGTTAATCCTAGATTTGCTATTAAAAATGAAACTATTACAAATATTATACAGTATTGTTTGTAGGATATATTAAATGAAAGCATCTCACTAAACATTTCCGAACAAGCTGATATAAGACCAATAGCCGTTTTTAAACAAGCTATGAAAACTATTAAACTTAATAGGATATGGCCAAAAGAACCTAGATAATGGTTAGAAATTTTTGCTAAAATAATAGCTCCATTTTCTCCCCCATCCATAATATGGGCAGATGTTGATCCAAGATAAGCTAGGGAAGAATAAACCACACCCATAGCTACTAAACAGACAATCCCCGCTTTTAAAACTTCACGGCCTATATCAGCTGGCTCTGTTACTCCCAATTTTTTAATAGCTGCTATAATTAATACTGCAAAAGCCAAAGATGCCGGTGCATCTAAGGTATTATATCCATCTATAAATCCTGCTGTGAAGGGACTAGTTTGGTATTCCTTAGTGGGATCTATACTTGCAACAGGCCCCATGGGTTTAATAAAACCTAATATGGCAATAAGTGCAAGTAAAATCAAAAATATAGGAGTCATATACTTTCCTATAGTATCTATTAGATTGCCCTTTTTTACAGCAAATAAGTATGCTAGGAGAAAAAATATAATAGAAAATATTAGTAAATATAAGCTATCATTGGCTCCCACTAATCCTTTTAATCCTACTTCATAGGAAACGGTGGCTGTACGTGGTATGGCAAAACCTGGTCCTATAGTTAAATAAAGTAGAATCGTAAAAAAATATGCAAAAAAATCTCCAGCAGGCTTTGCTGATTCGAACAAGGATTCGCTATCACTTAAGCCAGTTGCAACTATACCTAAAATAGGTAGACCTACTCCAGATAATAGAAATCCTATAGTTACTGGTGTAAGGTTAACTCCTGATTTTTGGCCTAGTTCTAGAGGAAATATAAGATTTCCCGCTCCAAAATATAGGCCAAAAAGAAGCGAACCTACCAGTAAAACTTCTTTAAAACTTAATTTTTTTTTCATTTATTTTCCTTCCTTTAACGGAATAATTATATCAATAAATTTATAATTTTACCATAAGTTAAAGGACTAAAAAGGATAAATATTATCCTCTATAAATTTTCCCACTTTTGTAAATCCATCTACTTCTATATCAGTAAATCTATTTTTTATAGGACTATCTAGGTCTAGGACGCCGTAAGCATTCCCATCTTTAAATAATGGTATTACTAGTTCACTTTCTGAGGCACTATCACAAGCTATATGATCAGCAAAATCGTGGACGTCATCTACTTTTGTTACTTTTCTATCTCTAAAAGCTTTAGCACAAACCCCCTTATCTAAACTTAGTCTAGTACAGGCAGGTTGCCCTTGGAAGGGTCCTAAAACTAGTTCGTCTTCTTTATAAAGATAAAACCCAGCCCAGTTTAAATTTTTTATAGTACCCATTATAAAACTAGAAATATTACTCATTAGAGCTAGGCTATCTCTTTCATCATCTATTTGAATTTTTATATAATTAATCAGCTCATCCATACGCTCTTGATCATTTAACTTCTCTATTCCTCTAATTTCTAATGACACTTATTCCTTCTTTCCTTTACTTAAAATTTTAATAAGTTCTTGATTTTCTTTTATAGTATCTGCTATTATATCATCCAAAAAATTATTAAAGGCATCTTGGCCAAAAGAGTCTACTAGGTAGGTTTTTAAATCGTGGATGAGTTGATAATTGTTAATCCCATTTGGATTATCAGTTACTATTACATCATAGGTTATTGCCATATTATCACTTGCATCTTCACTATTTCTTATTTTTGTATTTATTAACTCATACTCAGCTCTCTTATATCTTATTTTTACAGGATTGCCCTTTTGTTGTAAAAATATTTTAATATTATCATTTATTTTAAAGTCCCTATCAGCTGAGTAGGTGCTTATAAGTCCCATTATTTTTTCACTAGTATTATCATTAAAGAAAAAATCATTTAAGGCCTGCTTATCACTTGTAATTAGGCTATCTAACTCACTACCGGTACTCGCTAAAGTTTTGATATTTTCAGATACTATCTCATTTCTGGTTTTTTCTTCTTTTCTAAAGGGCAAAGTTTCTACCAAATAATAGGCTACTAGTAAAACTATAAGGTAAAAAATATATCTTTTGGTTTTATTATCTACTTTGTATCTCATAGGTTTTCTACATATTTTTTTACATCAGGACCTACAAAAATATCACCCTCATCAGTAAAGAGTATAGGTCTTTTTACTAGCATGCCATCAGTTGCTAATAAATCATAAGCCTCATCATTGCTCATTTCTGGTAATTTATCTTTTATATTATTTTCCCTATAAACCTTACCTGAAGTATTGAAAAATCTTTTTATAGCTAGTCCTGTCTTTTCATGCCAAGACTTTATCTCTTCTGCTGTTGGATTTTCTTCTTTTATATCCCTATAATCGTAGGAAATGCCTTTTTCATCAAGCATTTTTTCAACACCCTTGCAGGTAGTGCATCTTTTATAGCAAATTAATTTCATATATTCCTCCTAACTTGTATTAAAATAGTGGGCAATGTTTCTACCCACTTTTTATTATTATACATTATTTAAATTTTTATTATAAGCTGAATGCAAATATTGGCCCTTGCCTTTGGTTTTTTTGCCATAATCAATAGCATTAGTTGGACAGGCATGGATACATCTAAGGCAAAGCAAGCAAGAATCTTTTACCCAAACTGGTTTTCCATCTTCTATTTTTATAGCATCCACTGGGCAATCTTTTTCACATGTCCCACAAGATATACAAGCATCACTTACTTCAAATTTACTAGTTGATTTAAATTTGCCATAGGCTGATTGGACAATATTTCCTATAAATTTTGGGACTTGGGAATCTATAAAGTTTCCGTAAACTCCATTGTCTAGTCTTTTTTTGATAAGGGATATTTCATAGTTGGCTTCATCATTTACCCTAGCTATTTTTTCTTTATCATTTACATCAGAAAATAGGATAAAAGTTTCTGGCATCCTAATAGCAAATGAAGCATCTAATTCCATTCCTTTTTTTATTAAAATATCTTTTACTTGCTTGCTACTATAGCCAGTGGATCCCCCACAAGTCCCTATGAAAAATGTATAGGGATGCTTATCAAAATTTATTTGTAAATCGTTTAAAAATTCTTTTACGTTTAAAGGTAGACCTCCTGCATGGGATGGAGCTAGGATGCCTAACCTATCATTGTCTTCTAAATTTATTTCTTTTAAATCTTTTTGCTTATCAACAGCAATTATCGTTTCGCCCTCATGGGCTATCTCATCTACAACGTGCTTAGTATTGCCCGTTGCTGAAAAATATATGAGCATATTAAATCCTTTCTATATAATAATCAATAATTTCTACAGGATACTTTGTTTCTATTCTTACTAAGAGATTTTCTAAAATCGCTTTGGCAGTATCATTGTCATTTGAAATAGTAACAAAGCCCATGTGAGCCATATTTCTAATATCTTGACTAGAAAGCTCAGCTGATGAAATTTTTAGATTGTTTCTAGCATAATCTATAATAGATTTAACAACTTTTCTCTTATCTTTGAGGCTAAAGCTATTATCTATCCTTATTTTTATATCTAATAAATATATGTAAATACTACCGACCTAACTTTCTTTTTTCTTTTTATCTTTTATTTTCTCAATTGACCTATAAGTAAACCAGGCAAAAGGAATAGCCACTAGAGGCGCTCCTAAAAATAATATTAATATAGGAAGTCTTACTAAAACTTGCTCTAAGAGCAGCCCGCTTAAAATAACAGAAATTAATTCGAAAGGAGAACTAAGGGCTATTAGCATAGCCTGTTTGAAATAATTTTTAAATGATAAATCAAATCTGAGTAAAGTAATAGGCATATGGCTAGTTAATATTATATATATTATTAGTAAAATTAACAAGATTAGCCCAACTGTTTTGTTATTTATAAAGTTTTTGTTTATATAATAATCAAAGACTAATATAGTTCCAAAAAATAAAAGCACCCACCCTACTTGGTTGGATTTTTTAAAATTTTCTTTGTAAGATTTTTTAAATAAGTAGCTTAAAACTTCGCCATCTTCCTTATAAAGTTTTGTAGAAAGAATATCTATAAGTGCTATAAAAGAAGGGAAGACACCAAGTATGATGCCTCCCCTTAGTGAGTAGCAAATAAAATAGGCCTGGAGGATAAACATATCCCCCAAAAAGTTACCTATTTTTATTAGTTTGTTATCATTCATTATTCAACGGCTTTCCATCTATTATAAGCTGCTTGGTAGATTTCGATTAATCTTTCAGCCCCGATTTTATTCATAGTATCAAGGTATTCTTGCCAAGTTTGATCATTTAACTCTTTTGAGCCATTGATAAATTGAGCTTCATTTTCTTTCATATAAGTTTCAAGCTCTACAGTTATATCACTTACTTCCTCATTTTCTTCATTTGTTAGATATGTTAATGGGAAGATAATTTCACCGTTATTTAGGATTTTTTCTTCAGTTTCTTTTTCAATAAAATCATTAAAACTGCTATCTGTTTCTCCACCTATTGGATCTAAAGGTACAGAGTAAGCTGGCACTGTAATTCCATAGGCTGGTGTTACATAGCCACGATATTTTTCTACATCATCAGAATTTTTTGCAGCATCTGAATATTCTTTAATAGTTTTATCATCATTCCACACCCAGTATGAACCTTCTGGACCGTAGTATAAATAATCAAAACCATCTTTTGTATAGAAAGTATCTATCCAACGTAGGGCTGCTTCTGGTGATGGGTTCTTGCTAGAAATTGCAAATGATCCACGTTTAATACCAGTTACTATTGGCATTACAGGTTCTTTTTGGTATTCGCTTGTAAGTGGGGCAAACATTGGGTCATTTATTGCTTCACTTTCATCACGGCCTGTAATAAAGTATGAATACCATTCTTGGAAAACTCCTAGTCTATCATCTTGACCCTTAGCTTGTAATTGCTCTTTTGATTGGGAAAATATTTCCTGATCAATCAGGCCATCAGCATATAGTTTATGCATAAATTCTAGATAGCCTCTAAAACCTGGATCTGTAAATGAATATGAAACCTTATCATCATTTACTTGTACACCCCATCCTTTTAAGCCAAAAGCTGGCATAAACCAGTGGCGTATACCACCAAAGTTTACATCTGAAATTGGAATTTCATCTGCCTGACCATTGTCATTTGGGTCCTCATTTTTAAATCTAACCATCAAATCATAAAATTCATCTGTAGTTTTTGGTAATTCTTCTACACCCAGATTGTCTAGCCACTCCCCATTATACCAAACTGGCCCCATAATCCATTTTGAAGTTGGGCCTTCATTGATGTGAGGGATTGCATAAATGTGACCATCTGTGGTAGTTATGGATTTTTTAATTTCTGGATTTTCTTCCATCAGCTTATTAAAATTTGGTGCGTATTCTGGAATTAAATCTTCTAGTGGAGTTAGAAGTCCTTGACTACCATAGTCTACTTCTGCAGCAGCATTTAAAGTGTTTGGTCCTCCAGCATAGATTACATCAGGTATTTCGCCACTTGCAAAGTCTAAGTTTAATTTTGTTTTAAATTCTGATTGAGGTGGTGTTGTGATATCCATGT
The DNA here is from genome assembly GCF_046365465.1 of Anaerococcus groningensis. Taxonomy (NCBI): domain Bacteria; kingdom Bacillati; phylum Bacillota; class Tissierellia; order Tissierellales; family Peptoniphilaceae; genus Anaerococcus; species Anaerococcus groningensis. The sequence continues at coordinate 9,346 of NZ_JBGMEG010000009.1, forward strand.
GGATGTTAGTTTTTTCTTCATAATCTTTTATAAAGTCCATATCATTCCACTCATTGATACCTAGACCTGGGGCTATCATTGTCATAGTAATTTTTTCATCAACTATTGGATAGCCTTCTTTAGCTACTTCTACACTGGATGCTGGTGTATTATTTGCTGCATCATCTTTTGGACTATCAGCATTATTACCACAAGCAGCTAAAGATAAAGCCATAGCTGCTGTTAAAAATATTTTTTTATTCATATATTCTCCTTAACCTTTTACTGATCCTATCATAACCCCTTTTACAAAATATTTTTGTAAGAAAGGATATATTAAAATAATAGGAAGGGTTGAAACTATCATAACTCCGTATTTTATAACTTGAGCTAGTTGCTGCTGGCTATATAAAAACTTAGCCATTTCTCCAGACATGGACATATTTGGATTTGAACTCATATCTTGGATTACCAAAATTTCTCTTAATATCATTTGTAGGGGATATTTACTCCTATCATCTATATACAAAAGTGCCCCAAAATATTGGTTCCAATGGCCTATTCCATAAAATAAGGCCATTACTGCAAGGATTGGTTTTGAAAGTGGCAACACAATTTCAAAAAATATCCTAAAAAAGCTTGCCCCATCTATTACTGCTGATTCTATAAGTTCCTCAGGTATATTAGTTTGAAAATATGCTCTAACTACAATTAAGTTATAGACTGAAACTGCTCCAGGTAAGATTAGGGCCCACATAGAATTTTTTAAACCTAAACCTGTGATAAGGATATAAGAAGGAATCAGTCCCCCACTTATAAACATAGTTACAAGGATAAATTTCATAAAGAAATTACGGCCCGGTAGCTCACGACGAGCTAGGGCATAACCAGCTGGAATGGTAAAGGCTAAGTTTACCAAAGTCCCTACCAGTGTATAAATAATTGTATTTAGATAACCATTCCAAATATCTTTATTTCTAAAAATAATCTTATAACCTTCCCAAGTAATATCCTTTGGAAATAAGAACATTCTTCCAGAGTTTACAGCATTTGGGGAAGAAATCGATGCAGAAACTATATATAAAAGCGGATACAAAACAACTATTAAAACTAAGATTACTATAAGGTGGATTATTATATCAAAAATCCTATCTGAACTTTTCTTTTGCATAAATCCTCCTTACCATAAACCTATGTCAGTTACTTTTCTAGTAATTTTATTTACACTTAAAAGCAAAATCGCATTGATTGCCGCATTAAATAATCCAACAGCTGCCGCATAAGAGTAGTTTGCATCTATCAAACCCTGCTGGTAGGTAAAGGTTGATATAACATTACTTGCTGCAATATTTAATGGGTTTTGCATAAGTAATATTTTTTCATAACCCATAGACATTATAGAACCAAAGTTCATGATTAATAAAATAATCATAGTTGGTACTAAGGCTGGTAAATTTATATAAAGTAATCTTTGAAACCTGCTTGCCCCATCTATGGCTGCTGCCTCATGCAGCTCTGGATTTACTCCAGCTAGGGCTGACATATAAATAATGGTGTTCCAACCAGTATTTTGCCATATCCCTGATAAAACATAAATAGTTTTAAACCACTTTGGATCTTCCAAAAATGCGTGGCGATTTCCACCAAAGGCTGCGATTATATGATTAATAATACCTGTTGATGGAGAAAGAAAAGAAACTAACATCCCAACTATAACTACTGTTGAAATAAAGTGAGGTGCATAGGTTACTGTTTGAGCAAATTTCTTAAAAAATCCATTCTTTAATTCATTAAAAACTAAGGCAAGGATTATAGGCATTGGAAAACCTAAGATTAGCTCATAAATGCTTATACCTAGGGTATTTTTTATCAAATCTCCAAAATAATAGGAGTCAAAAAACTTTTTAAAATGCTCAAAACCAACCCATGGACTGCCAGTGATACCCAAAGAAGGCATATATTTTTTAAAGGCAATTTGCACTCCATACATAGGCCCATAGTGAAAGATTAAAAAATAAATGAGGGCTGGTAATAAAAATATATATAATTGCCAGTATCTTTTTAAATAAAATTTGATGCGTCCACCTAGGGATAGGTCCGAAACTTTAGAAGGTAATTTATCTTTTTTAATAGATTTTTTCATAATAGCCTCCTAAAAATGACTAACATCATTAGATTTTAGTATATTTAGTCCAGTTTCCTTATCAAAAATTATTATTTTTTCTAAATCATACTTAAGTCCTATTTCATGACCTACATCAACGCTTCTTGGCGGGTTAAACCTTGCTACTGACTCATCATTACTTTGTGGACTATTAAAATATACATAAGTATCACTTCCTAGCTGCTCTACCTTATTTGCAAGAACGGTTAGGTTTTTATCTGAATCTTCTAAGTCTCTATAATAAATATTTTCAGATCTGATACCTAAAACTACATCTAGAGATGATTTTTTTAAATCTAGTCTATTTTTTATAGACTCTGGTAAAGAAAATTCCTTGTTCCAAAGCTTAATAAAAATATCATCATCCTTATTAGTTAGATTTGCCTGATAAAAATTCATCTGAGGTGAGCCTATAAAGGCAGCTACAAAAAGATTTTTTGGATTGTGATAAAGGTTCGCTGGAGTGTCAAATTGTTCAACAACTCCTGCATTCATAACTGCTATCCTATCTCCCATAGTCATAGCTTCTGTTTGATCGTGGGTTACATAAATAAAAGTAGTTTCTAGGTTTTTATGAAGGCTAACTATTTCCCCACGCATGGCTACTCTTAGTTTTGCATCTAGGTTTGAAAGTGGTTCATCAAATAAAAACACTTTTGGATCACGAACCATAGCTCGCCCTAGGGCAACCCTCTGCCTTTGGCCCCCAGAAAGAGTACCTGGTTTTTTGTTTAAAACTGACTCTAGCTGAAGGATTTTAGCAACTTCATCTACTTTTTTGTATCGTTCTTCTTTTTTCACTCCAGAAACCTTTAAAGCAAAGGCAATATTATCCCTTACTGATAAGTGCGGATAAAGGGCATAGGACTGAAACACCATTGCAATATCACGGTTTTTAGGTTCAACTAAATTTACCAGATCATCACCAATATAAAGCTTGCCATCAGAAATCTCCTCAAGACCTGCTATCATTCGAAGCGTGGTCGATTTTCCGCAGCCTGATGGGCCAACTAAAACTATAAATTCTTTGTCTTTTATATCTAAATTTATATTATTAACAGCCTTAAAACCGTTTGGATAAACCTTAGAAATATTTTGTAATTTTACATTTGACAAATTATCCCTCCTTTTCTTAATAAAAACTCCCAATAACTGTGAAGGTGGCAGTTTTTGGGAGCGCCCAACAAAATGAGATATATTATTTTGTTACTTATATTATATAACAAAACATTTACATTGTAAACGAGGACTTTATTTTTACTAGGTTTACTTGTAAAAATTTAATTAGGCCCCCGGGGGTAAAGTTGCATTTATTAATCAATATCTAAATATATTTAACTTTTTTAAATCTTGTTGTTACATTATTTAATAAGCATATATTTTTTAAATAATCATAGAGCAATATTTTTATTTTCCAACTTTCATATAATCTCTGTCTATCTTATCTTTAATCATCCAACTAATTTTTCCATAATTAGAAAAATTTCCATAATTTGCCAGGGCCTTTTTATTGCCACAATTTATAATTTGCAGATATTTTTCTTGCGGTTTATAAGTTTTAAAATCATTATCCCCATTTATTAGTTTTAGTAAATTTTCATAAAGAATAGGAGCTTCACGAATAGCATATACACCTGCCTTTGGCATGGCTGGATATTTTTTAATTGTTGCAACATCCCCTATTGCTAGCGTGTTTTGGCTTGCTAAAAGATTTTCACCAACTCCTAGATAATTTTGCTTAAAGGTCATAAAACCATAAAAAGCAACATCTGGCCCACTAAAGCCTGAAGTAACAAAGGCATGGTCAAAGTCATGGGTGTTTTTGTCTGTAAATATTTTATAGTTCTTAACCTCCATAACTCGTTCTTTTTTTATAACTCTTATGCCTTTTTGGTATAAAAGTTTTTCAAATCTTTTTTTAGCCTTATCATTAAAATTTCTTAGAATATCTCTAGCTGTTATTATACTAATATCAGCCTTTGGAAAGGCTGCTTTAAAAGATAGGGCAAGTTCCACTCCAGATGCTCCTGCCCCTATAAAGGTAATTTTTGGATTTGATTTTTCCTTGCATAAGTTTACTATTCCCTCTTTTACCTTTACTACATTTAGGATAGGTTTTACCAAGGTCACACCTTTAAAATCTGTATTAAAGTTTAATTTAGATAATGATCCTAAATTTACTGATAAATAGTCATAGCTATAAGCATCCCCTTCTGTAATTACCCTCTGTTTTTTTTTATCAATGCTGATAATTTTTTGCTCTCTATAGCTTACATTTGCCATTTTACAGAGTTTTGGAATGTCAAAGGATATCTCTTCTTCTGTGTAGATACCTTCTATGTAACCTGCTAGCATACCTGAATAATATTGTCTTTTATAATCAGTTATCAAAATTATCTCATGATTTTTAATTGGATTTTTTATTAAGTTTTTAAGAATATTTATGTGGCCATGACCACCACCAGCTAAAATAATTTTTTTCATACTATATCCTGCCTTTTTGTTGATATAATCACTATACTAGAGTTTTATTCTAAATGATTATTAACTTTTTTTGATATAAATACAAAAAATATTTGACAAAGCGAAAAACACCCCCTATAATAAACTTAGAAATAAAAACGTTGATGAGAAAAGTAGCGTTGCTATAACCTACCCAGAGAGGCTAAGTTTGGTGAGATTAGTCTAGGTTAGGCAAAGTGAAAATGGCCTCTAAGTTGATTATCCGAATTTTTAAGATAATCCGTGTGCGCACGTTACAGCGATAGGGTATAAATTTGTACCTGATGAGTTATTAATTGTGAGATTGATATAAAATTAAGGTGGTAACACGAGTGACCTCGTCCTTTCTAAGGGCGGGGTCTTTTTTTATAAAAATTTTACTTTAGCGTTTTATTTCTAAATATTTTTAATAAAGGAGCTAATTATGAGCGAAAGATTTTTAACAGTAGGATCGTTACTAAGAGAAGAGGAATTATTAAAATTTAAAAACGAAATAGAACACAGAGATGACATTACATATCCATTTTATGATGACATCGAAGGATACAAGGAAGCTGAAGATAAGGCAGTAAAAAATGTAGTAGATGCCCAGATTGACCACGATTTACCTCAAATAACAGATGGTGAATATTCTAAATCCTTATGGCACCTAGACTTTGTTTGGGGTCTACATGGAGCTCACAGATTTATCGATGAAAATGGTTACTTTTTTAGGGATAAGGATAAAGAAGGTAAATACGAAACTAGAAAAGATATCGGTATCAAATTAACTGATAAACTTAGCGGCAAAAACCACCCATTTATTGATGATTTTAAAAGAGTAAAAGATCTTGCAGGAGATAAAGAAGTTAAACAATGTATACCTTCCCCATCACATATTTATGGAGAACTTTCATTGTTTGGCAGACTAGATGATGGCTACTATGCTGGTAAGATTGACCAATTTGAAGAAGATTTAAAAACATCTTATAAGGAATTTTTAGACGACTACGAAAAAGCTGGAGGTAAAATAATCCAATTTGATGATTGCCTATGGGAATTATTTGCAGAAGATAACCAAGATAGCCCATTTTCAGCTGACTCAACAGAAGTTGAAAAAAGAGATTTAGCTTATAAATTTATAGAAATAAATAACGATGTGATAGACTACGCCCACAAAATAGGTTTAAAAGTCTATACCCACAACTGCAGGGGTAACTACGATTCAAGATCTATGAGTGATGGATCCTATGAGTCCATAGCAGACTTATTTTTAGAAAAGCAAAACTACGATAGATTTTACCTAGAATGGGATGATGAGCGTGCAGGTTCTATAGATGCCTTAAATGCTTTCAAAAATAAGGATAATGAAATAGTTTTAGGCTTACTATCAAGTAAGACAAACACCCTAGATGATGAAAAAAGAGTAAAAGAGCTTTTAGAAAAGGCTAGCGAAATCATAGATAAAGACAGACTTTACCTCTCCCACCAATGTGGTTTTGCATCCTGTGATGGGGGAAATGAATTAACTATAGAAGAACAATGGGCAAAAATTGACCAAGGCCAAAAGATAGCCGAAGAATTTTGGGGATAAAAAAAGTGCAAGGACCTCCCCCTTGCACTTATTTTATTTAGTTTAGTATAGACGGTATTCTTCGTCTCTTTGCCAAACTGGTTCTTCTATTCCTTCATCAAGTTGCCTTTGATAGTCTTTTAATACTACCTTAACATCTTTAAACAATAAGAATAAGCAGATAACGTTGATAAATACTACTATACCAACAAATACGTCGATAAAGCCCCATACGATAGATAAATCCATTTGTGTAGCTACTAAGAACATGATAAATGCTACAATTCTATAAATCCAAAGTGGGATTTTGTAGTTTTTACCAAACATTATAAGAATATTGCTTTCACCGTAGAATAAGTCGGCAATAAGTGTTGTAAAACCAAATAAACTCATAGCAAAGAATACTAACCATCTACCTACCTGACCAAATTGTGATTGGAAGGCATCTTGTACTAAGAGGATACCATCGTGACCATTACCAGCAACACCTGTTAGTAGAATAGCAAATGCTGATAGAGAACAAATAATAATTGTAGTTACAAAAGTACCAAACATACCTAAGAAACCTTGTTCAGCAGGATGTTTAACATCTGCAGATGCGTGCATGATACCAGCAATACCATTACCAGCGTCATTTGAAAATAGACCACGAGCAACCCCATGTCTAAAAGCTTCTGAAATAGTGTGTCCCGCTAGACCACCTACTACAGCTTCTGGTTTAAAAGCTCCCCTAAAGATTAATCCAAACATTGCTGGGATTTCTGTAATGTTAGTAATTATGATAAATAAAACTGCTAAAATATATAAACCAGCCATAAAAGGAACAACCTTAGATGAGAACTCAGTAAGTCTTTTTACCCCACCGATTGTTATGATAGCTGCAGCAATTGTAACAACTATGCCAGGCCAAATAGGATTTGCATTTACAACTCCTGTAAAGGCTTGCCCGATAGAGTTAGATTGCATAAATGCTATACATAAGCCAACACCTAAAATGTAGAAAAATGCGGTTAACACAGCAAAGCCACGAGATTTTAGTCCGTATTGTACGTAATAAGCAGGACCCCCTCTATATGTACCATCTTCAAGCTTTACTCTGTATAATTGACCTAGAACGGTTTCTGCAAAGGTTATTACCATTCCTAAAAGAGCAGTAATCCACATCCAAAAAATAGCTCCAGGACCACCCCAAACGATAGCTGTAGCTACCCCAACTAAAGATCCAGTACCAACTTGACCACCAACTGCAGTTGCAAGTGCAGCAAAGCCACTGATGTTATCACCAGATTTCAAGTTTTTCTTCAAAACTTTATTAATGTTACCAGCATATTTGAATTGTGGGAAGCCTAGTCTTAGTGAATAGTAAAGACCAACAGCCAATAATATGTATCCGATAACGTTATCCCACATCCAATTGGCAACGCCGATTATATTTTGCATATAATCCTCCTTTATAAAAATATTTCTTGTGCAAAACACCTCATCATTATATATAATCTATAAAAAAAATACAAGACATAAATTAAATTGTAAGTTTTGGCACTATGTATTTTATAGCTATTGTTACTTTGTCTAGTTAATAAAATATTTAGATATATCTTATTAATAATATAAATAAGTAATTTTTTGTACTAGTAAAGTAATCAAGGTTTTACTAACCAAAGCATATCTTATATAATAAGTATGTAATATATAAGAAAGGATTAATATGCGAAACATTTTTTACAATAACTTTGAAACTGTCTATTCTACAGCTATAAAGGGTATACTGATATACATATTCTTAATTATAGCCTTAAGAATAACAGGTAAGCGCAGCCTATCAAAGTTAAATATTTTTGATTTTATAATCACCATAGCCATAGGATCAGTATTTGCATCAGTTCTTACAAGCAAGGATGTAAAACTTGCCCAAGGTACTACTGCAATCATAGTCCTACTAGGTGGCCAATATATAATCAGTAAATGGGCCTATAAGTCTGATAAATTTGAACAAAAAATAAAATCAGACCCTGCCCTCCTTTACTATAATGACCACTTTTTATATAAAACTATGAAACATGAGAGAGTTACAGAAAGAGAAATCTTACAGGCAGTTAGGTCAAGTGGCATTTCTTCATTAGACAAAGTAGAAGCAGTAATTTTAGAAACCCAGGGGTCTATTTCAGTTATAAGCAAATCTGATGGAGGACTAGACAGTCATATATATGACTCAGTAAAAATTGACCCCCGAGATGACATAATATAAGGAGAAAAAATGCAAGTAAGTTTTAATAATCGTAAAAAAGCAAATCTAGTTAAATTTGCTTACAAAAACCAGAGCGATAACCCATACTTTAAGGCAGACCTTGGAGAAACCCTCCCAAATCCAAGCGAAAACACCATTCTTTTAGGCCTAGGCGAAAAAGAAAAACTAAATAAAGAAAGTTTTAAAAAAGCTATCTATAAACTAGCAAAATCAGCTATCAGACTAGACTTGGATGAACTTAGCTTTGAAAAAGAAAACATAGATATAGAAGATAATGAGTTTGTAAGCCAAATAATAGAAGCAGTAAGTCTAGCTTCCTATAACTTTGACTACTACAAGGAAGAAAAATCCTGCAAGATAGAAAATATCAACTTCCCAGAAGACTTAGATGATGAAAACTCAAATGCCATAGAAGAACAATTAACAGTCCTAGATTCCCAAGCCTTCGCCCGTGATTTAGTAAACCTACGCTCAAATGACATCTACCCAGAAAGTCTAGCCCAAGCTGCAAAAGAAAGACTAACAAGAGATGTAGAAGTTAAAATCTATGATGAAAAACAAATCAAAGACCTAGGCCTTACAGCATATCTTGAAGTAGCAAAGGGTTCGGATAACCCACCTAGATTTATCGTTATGGAATACCTAAACGGTCCAAAAGAGCAAAAACCATTAGTATTTGTAGGTAAGGGTATCACCTATGACTCAGGTGGATACTCCATAAAACCATCCGATGGTATGAAAACTATGAATGCTGACATGGGTGGAGCAGGAACAGTAATTGGGGCCCTAGATGCCATTTCATCAAACGAACTAAAAGTAAATGTAATAGGAATAGTTGCAGCTTGTGAAAATAGTATCTCAGGCAGATCCTACAAACCTGGCGATGTTATAAAAGCAAGAAACGGCATGACCATAGAAGTAGATAACACAGATGCAGAAGGAAGAATAACCCTTGCTGATGCAGTAAACTACGGAGTAACAGAATACGACCCAGAATTTATAGTAGATCTTGCAACACTCACAGGCGCATGCCTAGTAGCCCTTGCCGAAACCTATACAGGGGCTGTTACAAATAATCAAGAAACATTTGAAAAAGTTCTAGCAGCAGCCAATGAAGCAGACGAAAAAATCTGGCAACTACCAAATGACGATACAATAAGAAAATACAATGAATCTGAAGTAGCAGATGTCAAAAACTCAGGCGGTAGACTGGGCGGTACCATCACAGCCGGCCAATTTATAGAAAATTTCATAGAAGAAAAACCATGGGTCCACCTAGACATAGCAGGTACAGCATACTTATCAAAAGCCCAAGGCCTATACGAAAAAGGTGCAACAGGTGTCCACGTAAAAACCCTTTATAATTTAGCAAAATCTTATAGTAAATAAATATAGGCATAGAAAAAGCTACCATTAAATGGTAGCTTTTTTTGCTAAATATACTTATTTTTATTACCAAGACGGTATTTATTCAGCTTTAGATAGTTCGTCTTCTGACATCCATTTGTGATTTTTGATCTCTTCCCCAGATTCTGTATCTGTGTAAGTAACCATATAAATATTAGTTTTTTCAGCAGAATCAATAGTTGCTGTTGCACCTTTCATTCCTGGCATATGAGTTGCTTCTAAAACTACCTCATCGCCTGCTTGGTATGGTTCGTCTTGGGCATTTTCTAATTCTTCATGAACTACCCATTTATGGTTAGCTACGGTTTCACCTGTTTCAGTATCATCATAGCTTACTTCATAAGCAGTAGTATCAAATACACCTACTACTGTACCAGTAGCACCTTTCATACCTGGCATATGGTCATTTTCAATAACAACTTCGCTACCTACTGGATAAGCTGGATTTTCTGCTTTTTTCATTCCTTCTGGAACTTCACCAGATTCATCATGCACCATATCTTCGTGACCGCCTTCATTTGTAGCTTCATCTTCTGTAACGTCGTTAGTGTCTTCGGCTGTATCAGTCTCTGTAGTTTCTTCTACTGTAGTTGTTGGTTCTTCTACTTCTGTTTGTCCATCATCATTTGTACCACAAGCTCCTAGCAATAATGCAGATGATAGTAAAACAGCTCCTAATTTCTTTTTATTATCTTTCATACTCTTCCTCCTCTTTAACTATTACTTTATTTTATATACTCCCGATTGTCAATTATCATAATTTAAGTTAAAAATCACTTAATTAAATTTGATAATCCCCTCCTTATTTTTTTACATAAGTAAAATCTAGGATATAATACACTCTTACCCTAATAAACAGACTTGCTATCAATTCATAAGCTTGATAAGCAACAGGTGCAACTGACATCCATGCAAAACTCTTTATAATCTTGCAAAATCTTTTAGTAAATAAACTAAAGCTACCAATAAGGCAGCTTCATTACATAGGATATTCTTCTAGTATTTCTCTAATAGCGTCTATTAATGCGTAGTATAGATACTGGTCTGCAACCCTTGCTTCAGGATGTGAAAATGATACTATGATAGTATTATCAAGTATCATATATTCGATACCTCTATTAGTCATTTGCCAAGTTAAGCCAGACTCTAAATAATACTTTGCAAATAATCCTGAAGTCCCACAGCATATGATAATATTTGGCTGGTATATATCTACTTGTTTTTTTATAATCTCTTTATTATTTTTAGTTGCCAACCTAATTTCGTTATGTATAGAGGTATGTCTACCAGGCGTCTTTTTTTAATTGATAGAAGCTATTTTCTTAAGATATATATTTCTTCTTAAATCATTAGCCCTACTTAGATACTCCCAATCAAGATCTTTTTCTAAATTAAGTATACCCTCAGTCCACCTTGCTACATTATCCCGTGTCTGAGACCTAGCTCCATTTGATATAAACTCTGTCAAGCTCCATCCACCATTTTGATATGAGTTTACTTCTTTCATAACATAAAGAATTTTATATTTTGAATCTAAATATTCTTTTTCATCTACTATACCATCGGTAACTATAGAAGAATCTAAAATTCTTAGTTTTTCAAAAATGCTATTTTCCTGTTGTTTTATACTCATATTCTCATCTCTACCTATTAATTTAATCAACTTTAAATAATTTCCTTATTTTAAAATTTTTATATATAAAATTAAATTCAATCTATTTCATAAAAGCTAAGCAATTGTAGTCGGAAACATTTCTTAAACCATTATTTTTATAAAATTCTATATTTTTGCTAGAATTATCAGTTAATAGCAATATTTGCCTGACTAACTTGTATTCATCAAGTATTATTTCTAGTAGCCTACTTCCAATACCTAGTCCCTGATAGCTAGCTAAGATTAATATATCTTGTATATAAACAATTGACACACCATCTCCCACTACTCTAGCTAGCCCTATAAGCTCATCTCCATCCCAAACTGTCCATACTTTTAAAGAATTTTTAATCGCTTTTTCTAATACTTCTTTATCCTTAGTATAAGAAGTCCAGCCAACATCATTATATAAGTAGAGTACCTTATCAATTGCTGGGATAAGGTCACTTTTATATACTATATTCTTCATTATCTCCGCCTTTTAATCCCTATATTTTGATTTCTTTTACTAACACCTTTATTTAGATTGCTTTTATTCTAAAATTAATAAAATTCTTAATTAGTATATTAAATCTCCCTATTAGCAAATATACATAAAATCATATGAGTAATTAAGCTTTAAGAAATTATAGTTATTAATTTATCCGTTATAAATTTATGGCTAAGCAAAACTAAAATATAAATAAATATTGTCGATAATAGTATATCTTTATTTATATTTATCATATATTTCCCTATCAAAATTGATACTATGACTATAAATACACAGGCAACAATACTATAAAAATTGACAATAAAGTTTTTATTTATTAATTTACGTAAATATATTGTAAGCATATATACTAATATAAAAGATACTATAAACTTATAATCCATAGAACCTTCTCTAATTACTATCGAAGAACCCATAGAAAACAAGAATGTACTTATGTAATAGATAAACTTATTCATATTTTCTAATCCTTCCTAATCAATCTATGGTTTTAACAAAAATAATATTATCATTTCAATATATAAATGGTTATAGTATATTAAATATTTAAATCTCAAGATTTATATTTTAGATATACATCATTTGCCTTAATTAGTTTTTCATAATATTCATCATAACTTTTACTAAATTTTCTTATCAAGGGGATAGCTACTTCATAATAGTTATTATCTACCATGAACTTTTGTAATTTATCTTGAATTTCTTTCAATTTGCTATTTTGGTAATATTCACTGGATTTGTATAGGTCATACTGCTCTATAAATTCTTTGTTTTCTTGAAGCCACACTTCTGGATTTTCAATTGCCTTGTTTTTAGATTGGGCTACATCTGATAAAGTTTCCATACTTAAATCAGAACTAATTTTTTCTATATAATCTTTCTCATCCTTGCTTAGTTCAAACTTAGGAAGTTGATCAAGAAATTTTACATATTCATCAAAGGAATTTTTTTGCTTATCATCTAAACTTTCATTCAAAAAGGGTCTATATGATACAAAAATCATCTGACCAAAATATCCTGGAAAAATCCTTTCTAACTTCTCATAGATACTTTCATGAGCTTCAATCTGAGCAATTTTTTCTTTGATAATTTCATCTTTCTCTCCATTTACAATAAGATTAAGAACATTTTTCCTTCTATTATCAATATCAAGCTCATATTCTTTTCTTCTTAAAATTGTAGATAGGTATTTATCATCAGATCCTAGGCACTTTTCTATTTCACCTATACTTAATCCGAGTTTTCTATACATAGATATTTTATTTAATAGGTCTAGGTCTTTTTCACTATAATTCCTATAGCCGTTTTCAAGTCTTTGAGGGTTTATAAGCCCCTTATCTTCATAATATTCTATTGCTTTTCTTGTTAGTCCTGTCTTCTCTTGTATTTCATTTCTTAACATGACCTTCCACCTCCTTGATTAAATTATATCACTGTCCCTAGGGAGCAGGTCAATACTATATTAGAACTGTATTTTATTAAGATTTTCTCATATAGTTATCTAGGTATTTAGTAGCTTCTTTTTTAGTTATGATTTCAGTATCATTATCAATCACTAAAATAAATATAGCTAATTTAATCTGGTCTTCTTTAGAAAATTTATTTAGTGTAGTTTTATCTAGATTTTTTATAATACTATATACCTCTTCCTTAGAAATAAATCTTGAGTATCTTTCTTCATTAAAAGTCCAAGTTTGAATTGGGCCTTCAGTCCAAATTTCTGCCAGAGCACATACAAATTTAAGCTTACTCAAATCATTCGTAACTGATTCTTTTAAATATTTATTAAGTCCACTCTTATCAATGCGTTTCCAAAAGTAGAATATAGGTAGATTAATTTTTATAATTGCAATAAATTCTGACAATTTTAATCTCATTTATTTTTCTATGTAAATATTCTCTAATTGAAATAATTTTTCTCTGCTTATAATTTGATTATCTCCTACGCTTTCTTCATCTCTAGAATAATAACTATGCAGTCTATTTATAATTATTCCAATTATACCTAACCCAATCTCACCGACCGTTCTGATTGAATTTATTATGAACTTATATCTCTCGTTATTATTACTAATGCCTTTCAAAGCATTAAATATAAATCTTTCAATAATAACAATTAATGAATTAAAGTCTTCACTTTTATCTCTATTAGGATTAATCTCCCATGTTGAATGCAATAAAACATACAAAATTAAATGTAATCTATCATATGGAACTTCATCAATCTTCGCTTCAATTTCATCTAGTAAATAATTTATATTACCATCCGAATATATATCATTTATAGATGAAAACAAATCATTTTCATTCTTTTCATAAATAATACTGTCTATTTCAACTCTAGGTATTTTTACATCTTCTAAATTAAAGGAAAAATATAGATCAAATTTTTCAACATTAGCAACTCTATTTTCTTTTCTTGTATTTAAGTTTGAAAAGTAGGTGAATTTATCTATTTTTTGTTTAAATTTAGGAAATAATGTTGAAAGAAAATGTAACGCCAAATCAGAATTTATACCCATCTTTTTAAATTCGTTATAATAGTATTTATTATTTTTTTCTTCCTTGTCATCATCAAGAAAATAACTGTTCGAAATTTCACCACATAAATCTAATTTATGTTCAAAAACCCAATTATACAAACTAGGTTCTAAAACCTCTACAGAGGTAATTGCTATTAAATCTTCAAATGAAACTTCATTATAAAGAGCTCCGTATTTAAATTGAAAAATATTTATAAATCTATTTATATCTCTAAGGTTTCTGACATAAGGATTGACACAGTTCTGTAAAATTAATTTATAATACTCATAATTAATAGTAATATATGAGTTTTTTTCTTGAGTATTCTTAATTATTTCATCTAGTTTATTTTTTAAAATCTTGTGAACTTTATATTTATTTAATTCTGGTATTTCAAACGGAACTTGAACTATTTTCTCTAAGTATTCATTTCCATCGACATTATGAACTTCATTTAATGCCCTAGCTACTACTTCTCTCTCCATAACTAGTACATATATAATGTTTGGCAAATTGCCCAGTTGTTTAACTAATTGAAATATATCTCTAATTTGGGAGTTCGTAAGTCTATCGATATCATCAATTATAATTATAATTTTTTTATCTGCCTTTAATAAAGCTTTTTCTAAAGATTTTTTTGATTCATCTAAAGGTGGAGTTCTTATAATAAATTTTTTTAAACTTTTTAAAACAGTTATGACTACACCTAATTTACCTGGAGTGTTTGGAAGTAGATCTATAGCGTTTGAATAATTATTTAATGGTTTTTTAATTATTTTTTTATAGTAGCGACTCATCTTACTTTCTACTTTTTCATTAAGATTATCAAAGAATATACTAATTAAATTATTTTTATCCGAATAATTCCATGGCTCAAATTTTATGATTAAAGGTTTATTATCGGTGGATTTTTCTTCAATGTGATTAACTATCATATTAACAACAGAAGTTTTACCACTCCCCCATGAGCCATACAGACCTATTACCAATCCATCTTCAGCATCAAAGTTATATATAGTATCCCCAACTCTTTCAGAAAAAGATACCCTACCTAATAAATCATCTGAATTATTTTCTATAGGCTTATCTGTAAAATATTTCATAATCTATCTCCATATCTATTTTAATAATATTCTAGTAATTATAAAATTTAACCTACTCAAAATAAGGCCTAATCTTCTGCTTTATAAACTTATGGGTATCTTTTCTAAGCATAGATTTAAATTTTAATAAGCTTAGATTTTCACCACTTGCCTCGTTGTATAGGTCTTTGTTGGCGTTTTTTATTAACTTATCCTCGCCTAGTGGTTTTTTGACTTCTTTTTTGTCTATTGGGTAATTTGCTATTAGAAATTCTAGGTCTTCTTTGTTTACCTTATAGTTATCTGCAAATTTGTCTATATTGGCTTGAATAATGGTGTTAAATTTGTCTTTGGCTACTTCATCTATGATAGCGTCTTGGTACTTATCTGGGTTTTGATCTATTTCTTCTATAATTTGGCGATATACTTCTCCCTTGGCTGGGTTTTGTTTGATAAGTTCTGCTAGAGTTTTTTCTATTTCATCATCGTTTTTATGATTCATCTCTCCCCTGCTATTGGCCTTTTCTTGGATAAGGCTGGTTAGGTAGGAATAGTCTATGATGTTGGTGCTAATAGAAATAGGTTGGTAGTTGATATCTAATAGGTCAAATTCATCATCTGATTGGTCCCCATCAGGGCCTATGAGAGCTTTTAGATATTCATAGTATTCCATGTATTCTTTTAGCTGGTCCTCACCTATTATATTTTTAAAATAACTTTCTTCATCAGTATAGTCACTATAAACCATCACAGCTGCATTGGCTTTATCAAACTTTTGAAAGGCTTTTAAAAACTCTTTCATGCTCTCATAGCCCACTTCTAACTCTGGATCATCTACTATTTGAAATTGTAATAAGCCAGCTGCTGCATCTTCAAACCTGCGTTTGGCTTCTTTATAATCAGGTGCAGTTACAAAATTGCCCCCACCATTGGAGTATAGGCTAAAGGCATCTCTTATAGCATCTTGAAAGGCAAAGGGAGTTCTAAATGTGACTACCTGTCCATAAGTTTTTCTATCATCAAATGTTGAGTCTCTTTTATTTTCCTTTTTCTCATATCTTTCTATGGCCTTTTTAAAGGCTAGATCCACTGCCTTTGTATCTTTTGCCTGGAAGAATACTGAATATAAGCCTGATTCCTTATTTTTCATTACAGAAAAGTTTACTCCATATCGGTTAAGTTGATTTTTAAGTTCCTTGACTTCACCCTTTTGTAAATCAATATTTTCCAGCTGACCTTTCTTTACCATATCCTTAAGTTTCCTTGAATTAGTTTTTCTTTTTTCACTAATATAATCTGCAAGTGGTTGGCTTTTTTCAGCGGCATCTTCTATAATCTTTTTAATAGCTTTTATAATAGCCTTTGCTGAATACTGAGCCACTTTTATCTCAATATTTATAGCCTTATTATTAACTTCATCATTTACCATATAGGTGACCTCCTTTCCAGGGAAAATAAAAAAGCGGCCCAGACTTTTACATCTGAACCGCTAAAATTTTAATTCTATAGTTTTTTATTATTTTTAATTTTATTACTGTTGTTACGTACTTTATAAATTATGTGTCGCAAACTATTCTTTGCTATTTAATGCTTTATTGATGGTTTCTTGAATAAAAGGACTACAGCATTTACCCAAAGGATTGTTAATTTCGCACTTTCTATTTTTCATTGCCCCTGTAAGTCTAATAATATCTTTAATATTCTTTGCACCATCATCTAAAACAGCGTTTATAATTTGTTGCTCTGTAACTTGGTTGCAATAGCATATATATTTGGGATTTGCATTCTTTTTTAACCATATAGGAACTTTTACTTCTTCCTTATAAAAAACTCTTTCATTGTTTAAGTTATAATACACGACATCACAATCTTCATTCATACATAAATAGTAAGTTTCTTCATCTACAACCTTTCCCATAAGGTTTTCTGATACCATATGCTTTACAGTTATATTCTTAACTTTTTCTCCTATTTCGTAACATTTGGGGCAATTTTCTTTTTCTTCCACGGTACCAATGTTTTTTTGTATTGAACCACAGCAAGATTGATTTATCTTATTTTCTTGACTCACTTTAATTCCTCCTGTCTAAATAAATATTATTTCTATAGTTAATCAGGATATCTAATACCTCTTTCAATGTATCTACAATATATTCTCCCTGTCGGTATCTCCTTTTCTCTACTATAACTCGAACTAGGTCCTTAGATTCAACCACATCTATTATTCTTTTAGGATATTGAACCCATTTCCCTATCTCCTGATATTATTGATTCATAATAATAAATGTTGGTGTAATAACTTTTCCATTAGGCATAAACTTACTGTAACTATCTGTATCTATTACTTTAAGTCTTATATTTTCATTATTTTTTTCTAACCAATGAACTACAGGAATATTAATTATAGAATCAATACACCAGTTTTCTTCAATCGCAAGTATATTAAATTTGCTTATTATACTACTAACCTTTTCTAAATCTCTCTCTAAATTTAAATAATTTCTTATCGCATTATTAGCATAATTCTTATATCTATCCTGAGCAGTATCGTAAAATTGTTGAAAAGTAACTCCAGAGTTAAATATTTGCTTGTATTTCAAATTGTCACTTCCTCCTAAAAAAGTAAGTTACTCCATATAATTTACTTACTCTTTATCTAACTAAATTTTACCCTTTGCTCTACTAAGATATTCAACATGAACATAATTATACTGATGCGTAACTAACTATCACCTTAAATATGATTGTATTAGATAATTATCAACTATTCAAGAGCTAATGTCCTTACCTCTCATGCACTGCTCACAGCAATTAGATCCTAATTACTCTAAGCAATGCACGAAATATATTTAGTTAAAGTTCTTAAAACCGTTGATTTATTAACACAAACTGCACCCATCACTATTATGACACGTTCCCCCATGGTCGGGTCATAGACTGTATAGCCTTTGACATCTTCTTTACCATCCATAACTATCATGGCCATTAACTTGCTGACTTCTTGTGGTGTATAAAACTCGCCGGCTTTTTTGCCTGATTCGCTGGCAAAGTTAGATATCATATATTCATAGGCATCTCCTAGGATGTCTCCAGAATATTCTGCAAGGTTTATACCTGATGTTTGTTTCATAACGTTGGCTATTCTTTTGTTTTTGTCTTGCATTGACTTGCCAAGTCTATTTGAGTATAGGTCGACATCATCAAAAAGCCCTGCAAAGTTTTCATCTGATCTTTCTATATCATTGAAAGCTTGTTTTAGATTATCTAGCTGAAAAGTCCCCTCATTTATTTCTTTGATAAGATTTGTAAAGGTGTACTCTGCTTTGATAATAAAGCCATCTTGGTATTTGAGTTCTTCTAATAGCAAATCAGCATCCTCTGTTTGTAGGTAAGCCTCATAGGCCACTTGGATTTTCTCTAAATCGTCTGTATCTAGCTCTAATAAGTTTGCTATCTTTTTTAGTTGTTTATCTGATAAATATTTATAAAAAATGATCCCTAGTAGATAATTTTTGTACTCATTGGCATCCATAAAGTTACGCAAATCATCTGAAGCGGACCATAGTTTTTGGTATAGATTGTTTGTTGTCTCCATTGTCATCTCCTTATGTATATATTATAACATAGGCTCTATATCTATTTGATTGACTTCTTAGTATAGCATTTATAATTTCTAAATTTATTTTTCTTACTACATTCGTCTCTATCTAAGTCTCTAATTAAAAGTAGGCATAAAAGAACTATCGTTTTCAGCTGAGAACGTAAACACGCAATAATTTAATAATATTTTAACTAGTAAATTTGTGATATATATATTTTGAAATTAAAAAACCCCTAAATCCATATTAGATTTTGGGGTTAAGTCAAGAAGAATTTAATACATTTTTCAATTTTTTCATCTAGACCTACGCTTCTTAAAGATTGGTGTTTGTTTGCTTGCTTCTTCTATAAGTCTACTGTAAGTATCCTTGAAATTATATATCTATTTTTCTCTTACTATTTCTTTGGCCATTTCTCTCATCTCTTTTGTCCATCCAAAAATTCCTCCTGTATGGATAAATAAATGATTGTCCCTTTTATCGAACTTGTTTTCAATATTAGAAATAAATCCTTCAAATGCTTTTCCTGTGTAACATGGATCAAATAATATTCCTGTTTTTCTTGCTATATTTAGATAAAATTCTATATCTTCTTTTCTATATTTAGCATAGCCCGGACCTATAAACTTATCATTTATATAGATTTTTGAAGTATCAATTTCATCTTTGCTGTCTTTTAAAATTTCTCTTACTTTTTTTATAAAAAATTCTTCGCTGTTATTAACAGATATGCCGTATATTTGCTTTTTACCAGCTGATAATTTTTCATTGGCATGATAAATACCTGCATATGTTCCAGCTGAACCAATTGCCAAAGTAATAGTATCGAACTTTATATTATTTTCATTTTCGTAAGATAAAATCTCTTTGTATTGATTAAAGTATCCTTTTGATCCTATATAATTGGATCCTCCCATAGGAATTATATATGGTTTTTTTCCTATGTCATAAAGCTTATCTTCAAGTTCCTCTATTGAATCTTTTACATTGTTTGTAAAAATAATTTTTGCTCCAAAGGCCTCATCCAGAAATAAATTGCCTTCAAATTCTTTTTCTTCACCTTCAAGTACTAAATAACAATCTAGGCCATACATGGCAGAAACTACAGCAGTAGCCCTGGCATGATTTGATTGAACTGCTCCACTTGTAATCAAAACATCACATTCTTTATCAATCGCATCATATACTAAATATTCCAATTTTCTTATTTTGTTTCCCGAAACTTCTAAACCAGAAAAATCATCTCTTTTTATGTAAATATTTGTCCCATAATAATCAGACAAGCTATCTATTTTATAAACTGGTGTCGGAAAGTTTCCTATTTTCAATTTATTCATTTTTTAATTCGCCTTTCTCTATCCATCTTTTCCTTGAACATAAGTCAATATTCTATTGCAAAACAGAATGTTTGCATTCCTACAAGTTTAGCTAATAGATACTCTAAGCACCACATCACCTATTTGTTTTTTGAGTTTTAAACTTTGGTAGAATCCTTATATTTGCATAACTAGTTGCCTCTATCACAATTATATGACTCGACCTCCCCTAGGAGTATCTCTCAGACATACCAAAAGGGCTAGGAAATTTTATTGCTAGCCCTTTTAAATCGCAAGTCTTCAAATATTATTTTTCTATAATTTCAATCTTATATCCATCTGGATCTGTTACGAAAAAGTACTTGTCTGAATTGTCGCTTAAGCCTCTTAGTTCTGTAACTTCATAGCCTTTTTTACTTAACTCTTCCCTAAAGGATTTGATATCTGGGTTAGATAATGCTATATGTCCGTAGCCATCTCCTAGGTTATAATCTTCTTCTTGGTCGTAATTATAGGTTAATTCCAATTCATAATCGCCAGATTCTGGAAGTTTTAGGTATACAAGGTCAAATTTCTTGTCTGGAAATTCCTTCCTTCTACTTTCAACAAAGCCCAACTCTTCTGTATAAAACTTATAGGACTTATCAAGGTCCTTAACCCTAATCATTGTGTGTAAAAATTTCATATATCCTCCTAATTTATTTATAGCCAAATGAGATTTTATTATTCACTTAGCTTATTTTTCGGATTTACTTTAGTTTTTGGTATAAGTTATTTGTTGTCTCCATTGTCATATTTATATATATTATAACATAGTTATTTTCTATAAAAAAATTGGCCCTTTTTTAAAACTTAATAAGGGCCAGTTAAAAATAATTTGTTTATTTTATTTAAATTCTGTAATTCTTTCTACATCTAGTCTAGTAGACTTATGACCAGCATGGTCTGCTTTACCAATTGCAACTATCATTACAGGTACATATCTATCTGGATCAAGACCGAAGGCTTGAGATAGTTGGTCTTGTTCAAAGGCTCCGATAGGATTGGTATCATAGCCGTGGGCTCTGGCTACTAGCATCAGCTGCATGGCCATGAGACTTGAGTCTATTTTTATGATATCATTCATCTTTTCTTTGCTAAAGGATTTATATACTTGGTTGAAACGTTCCACTGATTTATTTTTATCTTCTTCATTCATATATCCAGCCTTTACTTCCTGGCTATAGATTTCTTCAGTCTTTTCATAGCATTTCATATCACCGAATATTAAAATCATAGCTGAAGAGCTATCATTTTGTTTGGTATTAAATTTAATGATAGGGCGTAGCTTGTCCTTGCCTTCATCAGATTCTACTATGACAAATCTCCAAGGTTGTAGATTTACTGAAGATGGCGCCTTGGTTGCTTCTTCTAAAATTTGTAGCATTTCTTCTCTATCTATCTTATAGTTTTTATCAAACTCTCTTACTGAATGTCTGTTAAAAACTATATCTTTAAAATCATTATTTTTCACTATAAAACTCCTCTATATAAAACTAAGAAAAACCTTATTAAACTTTTTATATACTACATTTTTTTAGATAAGTGGTTTTACTTCCTTTTCTATCCATTTTGAGTCTTTAAAAACAGCTCTACCTACACCTACTAGGTCACATACATCACGGTTTAAAATTTCTTCTATATCTTTGCCTGTTTTTACCCCACCTGTAAGTATTACTGGTACATCCACCGCATCGTAAATAGGTTTTGATAGATAATCAAAAAATCCAGCATATTGGTTATCGGTAAAGTACATGCACATACCGCCAGAAATATCTAGGACATCGATACCTGCTTTTTCAAAGGCTTTTGCTGCATAAACTGAGTCTTCTTTAGTAAGTCCCCCATCCAAATTATCTCCTGCACCTAGCCTTAAAAAGATTGGATAATCTTCTCCAACTTTTTCTTTAACTTTTTTGATAATTTCTAGGTGGATTTTTATTCTGCCATCTATATCTTTACCATATTCATCAGTTCTTTTGTTGGTAAGGGGTGATAGGAATTGGTCTAGGAAATATCCATGAGCTGAGTGGATCTCAACTCCATCAAATCCTGCTTTTTTGACTCTAAGGGCTGCATCAGCAAACTTATCTTCTATTTCTTTTATCTGATCAATCGTAAGTTCTCTTGGTAACTCTGCATCTTTTTTGGAAGGATTTTTAATACTTGAGGCAGCTAGCGGACTCTCACCTATTATTTCTTCACTTGCAGAGCTACCTGCATGAGATATCTGCACTACTGCATTAGAACCATTATCCTTAATAGTTCTTGCAAGTTTTTTTAAGCCATCAATAGAAGAATCATCTGCTATGGACATTTGATTGTGGCTTGCCTTTCCAAGAGGATCTATATAATTATGTTCTACAATCACTGTTGAAAAAATTTTATCTTTGGTTTTTTCATTATAGTAATCAAGTATATTTTGAGACACATGACCTCTAGCATCAGCCTTGGCTGTAGCCATTGGTGGCATAATAATTCTATTTTTAAAGTCTATATTTTTTGCTTCTAATTTTTCAAATAATTTCATAAAAACCTCCACTTATATTTGTCAGTTTAGTCAATATTGTCTTTAGAAGATAAATATTGTTTACACCTAAAAATCGCAGGATGACTCGCTGCGATTTTTATATCATATAGCTATAATAATTTAGATATATAGCCCATTCTTCTTTAAATCTTTTACAAGTTTTCTAGCCACTGCCCTGCCTGAAAATGGGTTTTGTCCGGTGATTAGTCTGCCACATTTTACAGCATTTGGTGTATATGGTAGGGTTTTTAAGAAGTTTGCTCCACGTATTTTGGCTTCTTGTTCGGCACTATATGGAACTTTTTCTTTTTTCCCGCCTAGAGTTTCTTCTTCATCGGTAAATCCTGTTATATATCTGCCATCTATCAAGTAATTTTCGTTACTATCTTTTATATTTAATAATCCTACTACACCATGGCATACTGAGCATATATATCCGCCATTATTATAAATGGTTTCTGCTATTTCTATAAGCTCACGATTTTTTGGAAAGTCCCATAGTACCCCATGTCCTCCAGTATAATAAATTGCAAGATACTCTTCTGGATTTATATCTGCTGGTTTTAAAGAATTTTTGATAGCTCTATTTTTAAAGTCTAAGGAGTTTAAAATAGTATAATCTTTCTTGCTGGCGTATGGCTTTTTCATTGACCTAGGATCTAGGGGTACTTGTCCCCCCTTTGGACTGACATAGTCTACTTTTATTCCATTTCGGTTTACTCTATCTACAAATTCTGTAGCTTCTGCTAGCCACAAACCTGTTTTTTCGCTGTCATTTCCGTAATGATCAGTATTTGTCATGACTACTAATATTTTTTTATCCACTATTTACCTCGTTTCTTCATATTTAAATATTTACCCAATATTTTAGGTAAATAAAAAACCGCAAGCTTAGCTTTACGGTTTTTCTTTAAATATAGTTGATTTTTGTAAATAATCGTAAGGATATTTTTCCAAAAGTATTGCTAAAAAAGCTAGTACTTCTTCTTTTGCGATTATATCATTTTGGTAGTGGTCTATGAGTGATAGAAACTTTTCTTTTTCTGCTGGGCTAGCATCATCTTTAAAGTAGCCCCAGATGTGCTGGTAAGCATTTACCACATCTTTTTTATTTTCTGCTAAGGTCTTAGCGCTATCTATTAGCTTTTTTACATTTACTACTTGTGGGTCTTCCCCTTTTAAATAGTCTCTTATGGATAAATAATACTTATGAGACTTGGATAAGACCAGGTATTTGTTTCTTGCCCAGAGTTCTTCTGCTTTTTTTCTTTCTTCTTTACTCATTTGCAACTACCTTTATAAAATCTTATAATTGGCTGTTGTTAATAATATCTTTAAGTGTTTTTACAGAATGATCTAGTTTTTCTTTTTCTTCATCTGAAAGTGGAACTTCGATGATTTGTTTTGCACCTGTTTTACCAATTACTGTTGGTACACCAACATATATATCGTTTTGTCCATAGTGGCCATCTAGATATGATGATGTTAGGTAAACTGCGTTTTCATCATTTAGGATAGCTCTAACAATGCTTGTAAGTGCTGTACCGATTCCGTAGAATGTAGCTCCTTTTCTGTTGATGATTTCATAAGCTGCATTTACAGTTTGGTCGAATGCTTTATCTAAAGCTTCTTGTGTTACATTTGGATGTGTGCTTTTCCATTCTTCAATGCTAAGTCCACCAACATTTGCATTTGACCATACTGGGAATTCTGTATCTCCGTGTTCTCCCATGATGTAAGCACTTACAGATCTATAGTCAACGTCTAATAAATTACCAATTTGTTTTTGGAATCTTGATGTATCAAGTGTTGTACCAGATCCAATTACTTTGTGAGCTGGGAAACCTGAGAATTTCATTGTAGCGTATGTTGTAATGTCTACTGGGTTTGAAGCAATTACAAAGATTCCATCAAATCCACTTTCTACAACTTTACCAATCATGTCTTTAAAGATTGCAAGGTTTTTATCTACTAATTGTAGACGTGTTTCACCTGGTTTTTGTGGGATACCAGCTGTGATTACTACAACTTCTGCATCAGAACAGTCTGAGTAATCAGCCTTGTAAACTTTTTTTGGGTATGTGAAGCTTAGAGCGTCTGTAAGGTCTAATACATCACCTTCTACTCTTTCTTCGTTAATGTCTATAATTCCTAATTCACGGCCTACTCCTAATAATGATGAAGAATAAGCAAATGATGATCCTACTGCACCATCACCAATTAATATTACTTTACTATCTTTCATAACAACTCCCTTCATAAGCGTTTAGTATATCGTTATGTTGCATAACAATGTTTACATTATAACATACAACCTTTATTTTTAAAAGTTAAAATGATATCTTAAAAATAAGTGCAAGCAAAGTAAGAATTATAGCCAGTGGTACGTATAAATATTTACCTATTTTATACCACTTATCTCCATATTTCTTTTTGCTACTTAGGTTTATTTCCTTAAGTAACATATCTTTTTTAAGAACATAAAACCAAGTAATTGCACCGATTGATGCACCTATTGGGATAATATAGATAGAAATAATATCCATATATGGCCCAAAATCATCTATACGTTCTAAATTTATTCCTAGGAAAAATACTACTAATCCAAGAATTATAAAAACAAGTTTACGTGATAAGTTCTTAAACCTATAGGTAATTGATTCTGTAATAACCTCAAACATATTCTGTAGTGATGATATGCCTGCAAAAACAACGGCCAGGTATAAGAATATAGCAAATAGTCTGCCAAACCTTATATTATTTAAAATTGTAGGTAGAGTTACAAAAAGTAAGGACGGTCCACCAACTTGTTCCATATTAAAAACACTTACGGCTGGGATAATTACAAACGATGCAATAAGACCAGAAAGACTATCAAGAATGCCAGTATGGACAGATGAGCTAACTATATCTTCTTTTTTGCTAATATACGCACCTACTACTATCATCCCAGATCCTGTTATAGAAAGGGAGAAAAACGCCTGGCCCATGGCAGTTACTATTGTATTGATATTTAACGTAGCTGGGTCATATTTAAACATGTTACTATAACCAGAAATAGCATTTGGTAGAGTGGCTACTTTTATTGCTAGAATTACAAATAATATAAAAAATGTAGGCATCATAATTTTATTTGATTTTTCTATAGATGAAGCTCCACCTAGGCAAGTTATGATAGTTAAAACTATGGCTATTAAATGATAAATAATTACAGAATATTTTTCACCTGCAAAGCTATAAAACCAAACTTCTGCATCCCTTACAAAAATTTCTCCTGTTAGTGAGTCTACAAAACCCTTTAACACATAGGCAACTATTACACAATAGCCAACAGCTATTAAAAAAGTACCTATAAGGGGAATAAATCCTAGTATTCTTCCAAGTTTTTTCTTTGTTTTGCTAGTTTTAAAGGCATATTCATAAGCTCCTAAAGTTCCAGTTTTTGCCATACGACCTATGGCAAATTCAGATGAGAGTCCTACGTAAGAAAATAGGGCAGCAAATAATATGTAAAAAATTAAAAAAACCAGGCCCCCTGCTTGAAACTTATAAGGAAAGCCCCATATGTTGGCCATACCTACTGCAGATCCTACCGCAGACAAAACTATGCCAATTTTTGAAGAAAATTCTTTTTCCATACTTTACTCCTTTAAAGTAAGATTGATTATAGATAGATTGTATCATAAGATTGATTTTTATCAAATAAAAAAAGAGGATTATAATAATCCTCTAATTATTTAATGGATAAACCTCACCACAAAGGCTAGGATAGTCATAATAAGAGCAACTGGCACATAAAGATATTTGCCTATCTTATACCACCTATCCCCATAAGTAATGCTGGCACCCTTATTTATTTCTTCTAAAAGTATATCCTTATCCAAAATATAAAACCAAGTTACTGCTCCAATACTTGCTCCAATAGGAATAATATGTAAAAGCATAATATTCATATAATGAGTAAATTCATCAATAGTTTCTAAGTTTAAACCAAGTAAAAATACTGCAAGTCCGAGGATTAGTAAAACAGCTTTTTTGGATAATTTGCGAGTTTTAATCACAGCTGAATTTACTATTCCAGCAAACATATCTACTAGGGCAACTATGCCTGCAAAAACAATAGAAAAGTAGAAAAATATAGCCAAAATTCTACCAAATTTTATATTTGAAAAAATCGTTGGCAGGGCCACAAATAATAGGGATGCACCCCCAGCGTTTTCTATATTAAATACATTTATAGCAGGGATAATCATAAGGGAGGCTATAATACCAACTAAAGTATCAAAAACCAAACTTTCTACAGATAAATTTACCATACTTTGCCCATCACTTATTTTAGATCCAGCAGCAACCATGGCCGCTCCTGATAGTGATAAGGAAAAAAATGCCTCTCCCATTCCATAAAGCATAGTTTTTGTATGCAAATGGGATGGATTATACCTAAACATATACCTATATCCTAGATAAGCATTAGGCAAAGTAGCCACTCTTATGGCAAGAATCATTAAAATTACAAAAAAAACTGGCATGGTATACCTATAAATCTTATTAAAAGTTTTTGTATTACCAAGACTTGTTAAAATTGTTATCAAAATAATGATAGCGTGATGTATAGAAACTTTATAAGGCTTTCTTGCATAGGAATAAAACCATATATCTGCTGATGACTTAAACATATTCCCGCTAAGAGCTGCTATAAAACCTTTGAGCATATACGCTAAAATAGCACTATAACCTACGGCTACAAAAAAAGTAGCAGCTAAGGGTATGTATCCTATAAATCTCATTTTTTTATTGCCCTTACCTGCCATTTTAAATGAAAATTCATAGGCGCTTAAGGCTCCTGATTTGACTAGCCTACCCATGGCTAGTTCAGCTGACAATCCAAATACTGCAAAAAGTGTAGCAAATAAAATAAAAAAGATTAAAAACGCTAGTCCCCCGGACTCAAATTTATAAGGAAAGCCCCAAATATTTGCTAAACCTACTGCAGATCCTAGGGCTATTAAAAGTAGCCTAAGGTTTGAGGTAGATTTCTTTTTCATAATTACTCCTTAATGTAAGTTATGAAAATTATAACACGTAAATTTTAATATATAAAGCTTATTAATTATTTTTATTATAATTTAATGTAAAATTTCATCTATTATTCTTTTTAATTCTGGAAGTGTCTCTTCTTCAAACCATGGATTTTTCTTTAGCCAGCCTATATTTAGAGGGCTTGGGTGGACTATTGGAAAATATTGTGGTAAGTATTGCTTATAATTTTTTACTGTTTCGGTTAAGTTTTTTTTACGATTTTTCCCTAAATAGTACTTTTGTGAGTAGGCTCCTATTAGTATGGTAAGTTCTATATTTGGCATAAGTTCTAAGATTTTTTTATGGTAGTCTTCTGCTATTTCTTTTCTAGGTGGCTTATCTCCTTGCTTAGCCTTACCCGGATAATAAAAATCCATAGGCAAGATTGCAATTTCTTTGGAATAAAAAGTTTCTTTATCTATTCCCATCCAAGATCTAAGTTTATCTCCAGACTTGTCATTAAAAGGAATGCCTGTTTCTTCTACAATCCTTCCCGGTGCTTGGCCTACCAAAAGTATTTTGGCATCCTTATCTACTTGAAAAATAGGGTCTATGCCTCGTTTTGTATAATTTTTGTTTCTTGGGTCATTTTTTATTTCATCTATGATTTTATCAAAGGTCATTTTTCCTCCAAAAAACCACCAATAACTGGTGGCTTATCTTATTTATATTTATCTTTTATCTCATCTAAAAATCTGCTATCAGAAAAGTAATCTATGCCCATAGCTTCTTTTACTTGATTAATTTTTGCACGTCCTACTTCTTTTGCATCGTCTGTTCCTCGTTTTAGGATAGCTAGGACTTGGTCTAGGTTTTGCTCATAATAAGCCCTACGCTCTCTAATAGGTTCTAGTTCTTCTTCTAAAACTTTTATTAAGAATTTTTTAACTTTTACATCACCTAGGCCACCTCTTTTGTAGTGATCTTTTAATTCATCTAAGTTTTTATATTCTGGTAGGTATTTTTCAAAGTGGCTATCATCTGAAAATACATCTAGGTAAGTAAAGACTATATTGCCCTCTACTTTACCAGGATCATCAATATTTATATGGTCTGGATCTGTGTACATTGACATTACTTTTTTCTTTAAAGTTTTTTTATCATCAGCTAAATAAATAGCATTGCCCAATGACTTACTCATTTTTGCTGCCCCATCTATACCTGGCATACGTTGAGCTTGTTTATTTTCTGAAAGAATTGCATGTGGTTCTGTAAATACATCACCATAGATATTATTAAAGCTTCTAGCTATTTCTCTCGCTTGCTCTAACATTGGCTCTTGGTCTACACCAACTGGGATGATATTTGCATCAAAAAGTAAGATATCTGCAGCCTGGCTTACTGGATATATTAAAAATCCTGCAGGCAGGCTTGTCTCAAAGTTTTTTTGTTTAATTTCTGTTTTTACTGTTGGATTTCTTTCAAGCCTTGATAGGGTTACTAGATTTAAAAAGTAAAAAGTAAGTTCTGTTAACTCTTCTACTTGTGATTGAACAAAGATAGTTACTTTTTCTGGATCTATACCTAGGCTTAGGTAATCTAGAGCTACTTCTATTAGGTTTTCACGAATTTTTTCTGGATTATCAAAATTATCTGTTAGGGCTTGGCTATCGGCAATCATTACATACATTTTTTCATAATTGCCCTCATTTTGCATTTTGACCCTATTTTTTAAACTACCAACATAGTGGCCTAGGTGGAGTCTGCCAGTTGGCCTATCCCCTGTCAAAATTATATTTTTATCTTCCAAAATATTCTCCTTTTAAAAAAGAGAGGATAATATCCTCCCTGTTTAGTTTTCTTTATGACTTTCTGCAAGATACGCATCTATAAAGCCCTCTATATCTCCATCCATTACTGCTTCTATGTTTCCTACTTCATAATTTGTCCTGTGGTCTTTTACAAGGGTATATGGGTGGAAAACATAGGACCTAATTTGGCTACCCCATGCTATTTGGGTGTACTTACCTTGGATATCAGATATTTTTTCTCTTTGCTCTTCTTCTTTTATTTGAATAAGCTTTGATAAAAGAAGTTTCATAGCGGTATCTCTATTTAATAATTGGCTACGTTCTGCTTGAGAACTTGCAACAACTCCTGTTGGTATATGAGTAATCCTTACAGCAGAGTCAGTTTTATTTACGTGCTGGCCACCTGCCCCACTGGCTCTATAGGTATCGATTCTTAAATCATTTGGATCAATTTCTACATTTGTATTATCAGGTAGTTCTGGAAAAATATCTACAGATACAAAGGAAGTATGGCGTCGTGCTCCACTATCAAAAGGAGATATACGAACAAGTCTATGAACTCCTTTCTCTCCTTTAAGATATCCATATGCATATGCACCACTCACTTTTAGAGTAGCAGATTTTATACCGCCGGCCTCTTCATTATTTAAGTCTGTAAGTTCATATTTAAAACCATTATGATCGAAATACCTAGTATACATACGAAGGAGCATCTCTGCCCAATCGGTTGCTTCAAGTCCACCTGCTCCAGCATTTATAGACATGAAGGCATTGTTTTTATCATATTCCCCATCTAGTTGGGTTTTTAGTTTCATTGATGAAACTTCTTTTTTTATTTTTTTTAAATCAGTTTCTATTTGATTTAAAGTAGCAGATTCAGGATTTTCACTCATTTCTACTAAATCAATGAGGTCTGTATTATCCTCTAAAGTAGTAATAATTTTTTGATAATTTTCAAGGTCATCTCTTTTTGCTGCCAAATCTGCCATAATAGCTTGGGCCTTGTCACTATCATCCCAAAAATCAGGAGCAAAGGTCTTTTTTTCAAGGTCTTTTACTTCTTTTTCTAGATTTTCAGGGTCAAAGAGAGTCTCCAATAAGCTTCATAGTCTCTGTTAAATCTTCAATTGTTTCTCTTAATTGATATATTTCTGCCATATTATTTCTTTACGTTAGACTTTTTGCTTTCGCGTTCTAATCTTCTACGTTCTGCTCTATTTAGACCTGCCATTTGATTATCATCGCTAAGTTCATCAGCTGTTTGAGCTCTATTACCACTATCCCCATCTAGGTCTGGACCTAGTTCTGTGGTTGGAGTCATAACTTGCTTTCTTTGAATGTTTTGTTTAATTTCTACATTCATCATGTATCTAACTGTTTCTTCTTGGATAGATCTTGTCATTTCTTCATACATAGTAAAACCATCGTTTGTGTATGCACGAACTGGGTCTTCATTACCCATAGCACGAACACCGATTTCTTTTCTCATTTGATCCATGGCATCAATATGATCCATCCATTTTTGATCAATTACTCTTAACATAATTACACGTTCTACTTCTCTCATATTTTCTGAGCCAAACTGTGCTTCTTTATCTTCGTATTTTGCAAGAGCAGCTTCAGATATATAATCTATTAGTTCTTGTTGGGTGTAATCATTTATATTTTCAAAGTGTAACTGAGTTACTGGAATGCCTAGGCTATTTAAATGGTTTAATAGGGCTACCATTTCCCAATTTTCTGGTTTTACTTCAGGATTTGTAAAGGTATATACGCTATCAGCTATAACATCTTTAATCATTCCTACGATAGTTTCTTTCATGTCATGGCCATAAAGAACATCTGCTCTCTCGTTATAGATAATTGTTCTTTGTTTGTTCATAACATCGTCATATTGTAGGACCCTTTTACGAGTTGCAAAGTTGTTTGCTTCTACTCTTGTTTGAGCTTTTTCTACTGACCTACTTACCATTTTTGAAACTATAGGTTCATTTTCATCAAAGTTTGAGTTTGCAATGAATTTTGCTACTTGTTCTCCACCATTTAATCTGATTAAGTCATCTTCAAGAGAAATAAAGAATCTAGAATGTCCTGGGTCTCCTTGACGTCCTGAACGACCTCTTAACTGGTTGTCTATACGACGAGACTCGTGACGTTCTGAACCGATGATATATAAACCACCTGCTTCTTTTACTTTTTCAGATTCTTCTTTTACTGTTGGTCTGATTAAATCTTTGTAGTGTCTAAATTTCTTACGTGCTTCAAGGATTTCTTGATCATCAGTTTCAGCAAATGAATCTACTTCTTCAAGTAACTCATCACTCATATCTTCTCTTTTAAGCCTTTGTTTAGCCATATCATCAACATTACCACCAAGCATGATATCTGTACCACGACCTGCCATGTTTGTTGCAATTGTAACTGCACCAAAGCGACCAGCTTCTGCAACTATTGCAGCTTCCCTTTCGTGGTTTTTGGCATTTAATACAGTGTGTTTGATGCCAGCTTTTTTAAGGGCATTTGATAATCTTTCACTTGATTCGATTGAAATTGTACCAATAAGGATTGGTTGACCTGTAGGGTGGATTCTATTTATTTCATCGATAATAGCATTAAATTTACCATTTTCGTTGATGTATACATAGTCTACATCATCGACCCTTTGGATTGGCTTATTGGTTGGTATTTCTACAACGTCTAGGTTATAAATTTCGTCAAACTCTTCTTCTTCTGTTTTTGCTGTACCAGTCATACCAGAAAGCTTGTCATACATTCTAAAGTAGTTTTGGAAGGTAATTGTAGCTAGTGTTTTACTTTCTGCTTTTACTTCTACTCCCTCTTTAGCTTCGATAGCTTGGTGAAGACCATCTGAGAATCTTCTACCTTGCATGATACGACCTGTAAACTCATCTACGATTTCTACTTCGCCATTATTTACAACATAGTCTATATCACGGTGCATAGTTGTATTTGCTTTTAAGGCATTGTTGATGTAATGAGATAATTCAAGGTTTTCTGGGTCTGATAAGTTTTCTATATCAAAATATCTTTCTGCTTTTTCTGTACCTTTTTCTGTAAGGTTTGATGTTTTTCTTTTTTCATCTACCAAGAAATCAACATCTTCTACTTTAAACTCACGATCAAATGGGTCGATATCTGCATCTTCATTTGGATCTAGGATTCTACCTTCTAGAGTTTGGATAAATGAATTTGCACTTGTATAAGTATCTGTAGATTCATCACCTTGACCAGAAATAATAAGTGGTGTACGAGCCTCATCTATTAAAATAGAGTCAACCTCATCGACTATGGCATAATTTAATCCACGCTGAACCATATCATCTTTATAAATAACCATATTATCTCTTAGGTAGTCAAAACCAAATTGATTGTTTGTACCATAAGTAATATCTGCAGCATAGTTTTCTTGTCTTTCACTATTTGTAAGACCATAGACAATACATCCTACAGTCATACCTAGGAAGGTAAAGATTTTACCCATCCATTCTTGGTCACGTTTTGCTAGGTAGTCGTTAACTGTAACTACGTGTACACCCTTGCCTGATAAAGCATTTAAGTATGCTGGACAAGTTTCTACTAGTGTTTTACCTTCACCAGTTCTCATTTCTGCAATCTGACCATTGTGTAAAACAATACCACCTAGTAGTTGGACTGGGTAGTGTTTCATTCCTAAAACCCTATCACTAGCTTCACGTACTGTAGCAAAGGCTTCTGGTAGTAGGTCATCTAATGTTTCGCCGTTTTTTAATCTTTCTCTAAATTCTATTGTTTTATTTTGTAACTGTTCATCTGTTAGTTGTTGCATAGACTCATCTAGGCTAAGGATTTTATCAACTAGTTTTTGGTTATTTTGTATTTCCTTTTCACTAAATGACTTAAATAAATTAAATAATGCCAAATCGTTCACTCTCCAATTCTCTTAATTATTCTTTAAAATAATTAAGTTTTACCATTCTTATATTAAAGGATAATAGTTAATTTGTAAACTGAAATATAAGCGGATTTTATTTTTAAATCTTATTTACTTAACATATAAAAAACGCAGTAGACTTAGTCACTTAAGACCCTGCGCTTTACTTAAGTATTTTTATAACTTTCTTTAATTAATAGTACCTTTTTAATGGCAATTTTTCAAACAAAAAAGCTGGTGTAGGCCAAACAAATTATTTTAACATAATAAGTTTAGCATACACCAGACATTTTACCTAGATGGCACTATCAAACCATAGTCACCCTTGCGCCTTTTATATACTACTCTCACTTCTAAATCATCTTGGTCATAGTATACAAAAAAGTCATGGCCCAAAAGCTCCATTTGCATGATAGCCTCTTCGGTATTCATTGGTTTTAGGGAAATTTCCTTAGTCCTAGCTATATTTATTTCAGAGTCATAAGAATTGTCTATGTCGTACTCATCATCAAAAGATTCATTAAAGTTTTCAAACCTTATAGAATCATGGCGACGATCCTTGGTTAACCTTGTTTTGTGTTTTCTAATTTGCCTTACCAAGGCATCTATAGTTTTATCAATGGCATTTTGATAAGTTTCATCACTTACTTCTGCCCTAAGGATAGGTCCTTTATCAAGAAACATAGTAACTTCAGCCTTATAACCATTACCTTCTTTAGAAATTAGAAGATCCACCTCTTCTTCGTTAGAAAAATACTTATCTAATCTGTCATATTTTCTTTCAGCTTCATAGCGGATATCATCTGTGATATTGATATTTTTTCCCTTAAGATTAATCTTCATAATAACATCTCCCTTTTTCTTTTTATATATTTACCCCAAATCATTTTATGCAAACGTATGCAATTTAAATTATTTATAAAATATTGTATAATTAAAATAATATAATGGAGGAAATAATGAGTAAAACTAAAATTAAAGATATACTAGGCTATGAATTTTTATCAGACCTTGAGATATCAAGCGATGGCACTAAGTTAGCCTACAAAAAAACTATAGCAAATTATGATGATAATAAATATGAAACTGACCTGTGGCTCTATGATACAAAAGAAGATAAATCATATCCAATAACAGCTAGCAAAAGTGTTTCTATTTACACTTTTAACAAAGATTCAAATGTAATCTATAAGGCAGAGTCAGATGATAAGAAAGATAGCTTTTTTTGCTATGATGGCTATGGCATAGGTAAAAAAGCCTTTGACCTTAACCTAGATGTAAAAAGTATCAAATGGTTAGAAGATGAGCTTTACCTTATCCATGCATCTGATAAAAAGGATGAAAAAGCTAAGAAAAAAGAAGAAGAAAATAAGTACTTTGAAAAACTAGATACCCTTCCATTTTGGTTTAATGGGCAAGGTTATTTAAAAAAAGAAGTAAGCGCCTATTATTTTTATAATGCATCTGATGATAGCGTAGAAAAGATTGTAGATTCAAAATTTCCAAATGAAATATTTAATCTAGCTTTAAATGAGGATAATACCAAGGCCCTACTTATAAAAGCAAATTATGATGCTAATAATGTTGCTAAAAGCAGTGAAAGTCTAATCCTTTATGACATCAAAACGAAAACTAAAAAAGTCCTTATAGAAAATGAATTTTCTTTCTATACCGCAGAGTTTTTAGCAGATAAGATTATTTTTGTAGGAACCGATATGAAAAAAGGTGGAATCAACGAAGATTCATTTATATATGCTTGTGATTTTGATGGAAATTATGAAAAGATTACAAGTGATGATTTTGATATGTCCTTTGGTAACTCCCTAGGTACAGATGCAAGATTTGGCGGGGCAAAAACTTTCTATAATACAAATAATAGACTATATTTTGTGGTAACTGAAAAAGAAACTACGAAACTTTATTCCATTGATATAAATGGTAATTTAAAACTTGAAATAGACGATGAAGTAGAAGATTTTGCTATAAATAATGATGAAATTTACTACCTATCTATGGGCAAAAATACATTATCAGAGCTTAAGAAGAAAGGCTTAGATGATGCTTTAGTTGAAAATAAAATAGAAACAAAAGTTGGAGATATAGAAACCTTTGAGTTTGATTCTAATGGAGATACCTTAACAGGTTTTGTAGTTCTACCTCCAAAATTCAATAAAAATAAAAAATACCCTACACTTTTAAGCATACACGGTGGACCAAAAACAGAATTTGGATCTATCTACCATCATGAACATCAAATGTTTGCTAGCAATGATTATATAGTTATTTACACAAACCCTCATGGTGCAAGTGGAAATGGTGTAGCATTTTCAGACATCAGAGGTAAATACGGTGATATAGACTATAAAGATTTGATGACATTTGTAGATGAAGCTACCAAAAAATATCCACAAATCGATACTAATAATCTAGGAGTATACGGCGGATCCTATGGTGGTTTTATGACAAATTGGATAATAGGCCACAATAATAGGTTTAAGGCAGCTTGTTCTCAAAGATCTATTTCAAATTGGACAAGCTTTTATGGGGTTTCTGATATCGGATATTATTTTGGATCTGATCAAACAAACTCAAATCCTTGGGATAGTTTAGATAAAATGTGGGGCCAATCTCCAATAAAATATGCTGATAAAGCAACAACACCTACCCTCTTTATCCACGCAGATGAAGATTACCGTTGTCCATTAGAGCAAGGTTTACAAATGTATACCAAACTAAAATTAAATGGTGTTGATACAAAAATGTTTGTCTTCCACGGAGAAAACCACGAACTATCGAGATCTGGTAAACCTCATGGCAGGATAAAAAGACTAAAAGAAATAAAGAAATGGTTTGATGGGCATCTAAAATAATGAAAACAGTAACAAAAATAAAATTTAAAAAAACCATAGTAGATATGGTTCATAGATTTAAAAACCACGATATTATAAATAATTCTGCAGCCTTGTCCTTCTACTTTTTACAAGCATCCATCCCTTTATTAATGGTGCTTGTATCAGTAGTCTCTAGAATCTTAGAAAATAATACTGATGCAATATATTCTTTGATTGAGTTTTTACCAACAGCAGCCCAAGAGATGGCAAAATGGGTGATTGATACTATGTTTGTTAATACAAGCTCTGCATCTGTTACAATAATTACAGTTTTATTTGCCCTATGGTCAGCAACTAAGGGAATTAATAACCTCATGCTTTCCATAAATAAGGCCTATGGAGTAGAAGATGATAGCAAATTTGTTAAACAAAGACTTACATCCCTACTTTTTACAATTATATTTGTTATATTTATAGTTTTTATCCTAGTTTCTCAAATATATGGGCCTAGCATTCTAACTTTTATAAATGATCAAGTCCTAACAAGAATATCTGACAGAGCTTTTGGCGGCGTTTTTGATAGGGTTATAAAAACTTTATCATCACCCCTATTTAGAATAACCCTAACCCTAGCCCCTATCTTTA
The DNA here is from genome assembly GCF_046365465.1 of Anaerococcus groningensis. Lineage (NCBI taxonomy): Bacteria > Bacillati > Bacillota > Tissierellia > Tissierellales > Peptoniphilaceae > Anaerococcus > Anaerococcus groningensis. Next base: position 46,671 of record NZ_JBGMEG010000009.1, read on the forward strand.
TAATGTCTGTTGTATTTGCAATATTTTATAAATTTGCACCAAATAATAAGGAAGACAGAGTACCATTTAAGGAATCATTGTTAGGAGGGATTTTTGCAACTCTCACCATATATATAGCAACCTTTCTTTACTCCTTCTTCTTAAATAATTTTTCTAAGCAGTCAGTAGTATATGGAGCCCTAGCAGGCATCCTTGCCCTCTTTATTTGGCTAAACTTAGTTTCTACTATCCTAATCTTAGGCGCGGAGCTAATAGATGCGATAAGAAACAATTATAAGATAGTGTCTGAAAATGAAATAAAAAACTTTGAGAAAGAAAATAAATCTTTAAAAGAAACAGTAGAATCTACTATAGCAAATCCCAACAAAGAAAATGATATGAAAGAAATAGAGAAAATGGATAAGAAATCATTGAGAAAGAAATTTAGAGATATTAGATATCACATGGACTATGACCACAAAAATATGGTAGATTATAATATTTATACTAAATTTTTAAACTCTGATTTATTTGCAGAAGCTAGATCCATATTTATCTATGTTTCTGTGGCAGATGAGGTAGATACCTATGAAATAATCAAAAAAGCCATAGACTTTGGCAAGGAAGTTTATGTACCTTACATCATCGATCCAGATAATTTCCAAATGAGGGCTGTAAGAGTCTATTCTCTAGATGATTTGGGAGTGGGAGAATTTAATATTCCTACATCAAGCACTTTAGAGTTTATAGAAAATCCTGACCTTACAGTTGTCCCAGGCCTAGGTTTTGATAGAAACAAACACCGTGTAGGCTACGGTGGCGGTTACTACGATAGGTATCTAAGTAAAAATCAGACGACATCTGTTGGATTTTTTGCAAGTGATTTTGAAGTAGCAGCTATAGATACCAACGAACATGATCAAAAACTTGATTATATCATAACAGAAAAAGAAATATTTTAAGCAAGGGGTCCCAAGTGGATCCTTTTTTGGAGGCAAAATGAGAAAAATTTTTGCAATAATAATTACACTTTTAAGCTTAAGTTCCTGCGCAAATAAGGATGAGATTAGTTTGCCAAAAAACGAGGGAAATAAACTAGTATATACCAACTTAGTTACTAAAAAGTCAAAAGAAGATCTTAAAAATATTATGCTAAGCGCTGATTTGGATAAGAATAATATCGATAGATTCTTTAAACAAGTAGACTTTTTTAATAAACAAGTAAATAAAAATTTGCTTGTTAATAAAGATTACGAAAAATCGAATAAGATTAAAGACTATGATTTCTACGCCATCCAAGATGAACTTTTTAAAAAAAATCCAAGCTTTACTGGCATAAATTGTAGGATAACTACATTTGGCCTAGTGGCTGATAAAATTAAAGTAAAAGATACCAAAAACCCAAATCTGTCGGTAGTAGAAATTGATAATACCAGTTTCAATAATAACCTAGTCCCTACTTTGGATAATGAACAAATTGAAAGATTTAACAAATTTTACTCAGCTATACCCACAGAAAATAAAAATGATGTAGACTTTCAAGTTAAAAAAATAAAAGATTTTTGGAAGAAAAGTGGCATAGAATTTCCCCATGGCAAAGATTATAGCATAATATCAGTCTTTATTTTTTCAAATATAAATCAAAATACCAACGAGCTTTTTGTAGGCCACACAGGCTTATTATTTAATACCAAAGATGGCAGATATATGCTAGTAGAAAAACTAGCCTTTACTGCTCCCTACCAAGTGGTGATTTTTGAAAATAAAGATGATCTTTATGATTATCTTACAGAGCTTTATGATTTCTCAAATGATCAGTATCCAATAAAACCTTTAATATTTGAGGATGACAAAGTTTTAGAAAAATAAAAAATAGCCACCCTATAATCATAGGGCGGCTATTTTTTAGCTAATCTTTCTTTAAGTTTTAAATACCGTTTTAATAGTTTTTATAAATTTCACATCCCTCTTCCCGTTAGGATTGTATATCCCCCAATCCTACTTTAAATTATAGGCAGTGCTTATATCTCTTTGATAGCAAATGTTTCCTTGCTAAGCTTATCCAAGTATCTTTTTATTTTTATTTTTCTTTTAAAGTTTAAATCTCTTTTATAAACTAGTGGATTTGTCGAGTTTGCTTTTCTTGCTTCATTTTCAAAGTCTACTCTAAACTGAGAATCCAGATTATCGATTGTTTGACCTAGGTCTAGGTTATAATATCTAAATTTCTTATCCCCTATTATCTCCTCTTGCTTATCAAAAACTAAATCATCTATGGCAAGTTTTGATGTATTTACTCCATTTAAAGTTGCAAAATAATGGCTGCGTCCTTGACGGAGGTTTACTTCAAAGGCATAAAATTTACCAGTTTCTGTATCCTTTTTAAAGTCAATATTAAATAGTCCATAAATTCCTAGAGTCTCTACTATATCCCTGGCAAAGTCAAATAGTATTTTTTCATCAGAGTCTATTTTTGCAACAAAGTTTCCTATCCATTCTACACGTTTGTCTAAAAGAATATTTCTAGACATGGCCATAGACGTAGTTGATTTTGACCTGTATCCTTCTACGGAGTATTCTGATCCATCTCCTCCTGCTACAAATTCTTGGACTAATACCTTATAATCATAACCATTTTCAAAAATAGTTTGTAAAATCTTTAAAGTTTGTTCTTTAGATTTTGAGTGATAACCCTTTTGCCATCCATCAAAATCTAGGGTTTTGTAAAAAACATCATTGTCTGGCTTTATAAATACATCTGCTGGATAGTCTAAGTCCCTATAATTTTTACTATCTGCTACCAAGGTTTTTGGAGCAAGGTCTAAATCTTTTATTTTTTCATAAAATTGATTTTTAGTAGCAAGTCCATTTATAACTTCAGGGTCCGCATAAGGTATAAGAGGGTTGAAGTTTAAATTGTCAATGTTGCTTAGGACAAAGGTCCTCATAACATCATCAGGGGCAAAAATTATAAATTTTTCGTAAGTCTCTTTATAGTCTTCATATATTTTTTCTAAAACCTCTTTATAAACTGCTGGGTCTTTGGAAAAATTTTCTTTTTTGTAAAAGTCAATTATGTGTGAATCTATACAAGGAAGCAAAATCATGGATGTAGCTACTACAGGTTTTATGTCGTAGGCCTCATAGATTTCCCTTGCTATTGAATATGTATTTAGGTCTGAACCTAGTATTATTGGTAAAAATTTGTTCATGTTTCTCTCTCCTATTTGCTAAAAACGCTTGCTAATAGTGATAACTATTATATAATCGTATAATGTAAAAAGCAAATCCTATAAATAAGGAGATTTTTATGAAAAAATTAGGAATCTTAGGTGGTATGGGCCCTTTATGTACAGCTATGTTTTACCAGAAGTTGGTAATACATACCAAAGCAAACAAAGACCAAGACCATATACCTACAGTAATAATTTCAGATCCTCAAATCCCAGATAGGACCGCGGCTATACTTACTGGAAAAAATGAGGATATATTACTTAAAAAGGTAAAAGAAGACTTAGAGAATTTAAAAAAGCAAGGTGTTTCAAATATTGCTATCCCCTGCAACACTATGCATTATTATTATGATACTTTTAAAGAATATACAAGTGTAAATATAATAAACATGGTAGAAGAAACTTTAAAATATTGTAAAGCAAAAAAGGCAAAAAATGTTGCGGTTTTAGGCACACTTGCAACAATGAATTGCGGTATATATGAAAAATATGCCAAAAACATAGGTATAAATATCATTCCAATGGATGAAAAAATTAAAAATTTTACTATGGATACTATTTACCAGATAAAAGAGACCAATGAAACTAACCACAAAGAGTTTTTGTCTATGGTAGAGGAATTAAAAAATACAAAGGTGGATGCTATCATATTAGCTTGTACAGAATTATCGCTAATTGAAGATATAGCTACATACGATTTTGTAATAGATGCTATGGATGTTTTATCCTATGAAGCTATTAAGAAATCAGGTTTTGAAATAAAAAAATAATTATGAACTTCAAAATTTCTTAATAAAACTTTAACCCCACCTTTGTTATAATGTATCTATTGACGAGGTGGAATAATACATGAGAAAAAGAAGAAAATTGAATAAAAAATATGATTACCTAACTATCTTAAGAGCCATAGCTTTTTTTGGCGTATCGCTCTTTCATACCTACTCACACTTTGTTCCAGGCGGATATCTTGCGGTAATCATATTTTTGATTTTATCGGGCTTTTTAACAGTAAGAACAGCAGATTTCAAGAAGGCTGCTACTCTTACAAAATTAAAAGCAAAATTTATTAGCATTTTAAGTCCAGTTTACCTAATAATGGCCATATCTTTGATATTTTCCTTTAAATTTGCTAGAAATATCTTTGATGATAGTATCAAATCAGCTTTACCAGTTGCCCTAAATTTTGAAAATTTAAGGCGTATAGCAGCTGGTGATGATTATTTTAACCAACTGGGCAATTTTAATATGTTTTTGCATATGTGGTATGTATCTCTTTATATGCAATTTATTGCCATATTTTTGCTAATAGATCAATATCTAGCAAATCCAAAGAAAAATAATAAAAGAATCCTAGTCTATGGGCTAATGACAATCATTAGCTTTATTTTAATTTTAGTCCTAGGAAGAAGTGCAGAAGATATAACTAGGATTTATTATGGGATATCAACTAGATTTTCAGCCTTTGGTGTAGGTATTTTAGCTTATTTATTAAATGAAAAAATTGATAAAGAAACTATCGACTTAAAAATAGATTTAAGAATAATCTTAGCTATCTTAGGACTAGTAGTTATTGTTCCTTTCTTTATCATAGATGGTAAAAACATCTCATCTTACCATGGATTTTTTATATTTTATACCTTAGTAGTTGGCCTATTAATAACATTTTTATATAACTACGAAGATAAAAATCGCTACCTTCCTAAAAAACATGGTATAGCATATAAGATATTTTTATATATTGGAGATAGGTCCTTTCACTTTTACCTATGGCAGTATATAGTACAAATATTTGTCCTATACTTCTTTCCTAACCTTATGGATAATATAATCTTAAGCTTAATAATACAATTTGCTTTTGTAATTATACTAGGAGAGATTAGCTATCAAATCTTAAAAATAAGAAAACTAGGCAGATATATACTTTTAACATCCATGATTATTTTTATTATCCTAACCATTACTTCAAAAGTAATAGGTAATAGCAAGGATGATAAGATAAATGATTTAAGAAAGGATATAACAGCTAGCCAAGAGCAAATCGATAAGGCCAATAAAGAAATACTAGCTAAAAATAAAATCAAAGAGGATAAAAAATCAGACAATGATAAAGATGCTGATAGTGTAAAAGAAAATAGTGAAATTTCAGAAAATTTACCAAAAACCAAACAACTTGATGAAAATTTTGTAGAAAAACCTTATGATGATTTTAATTTTACAGAAAATGAACTAGCATACTTAAATAACCTCGGAGTTACCGCAGTGGGTGATTCAGTTATTATAAACGCTGACTCCTATATTAGAAAATACATTCCAAACTTTTACTTAGATGGTGAAGTCGGTAGAGATATGGTTTCTGGACCAGATATTCTAGCTTCCATTAAAAATAGCTATGGCCTAGCTGATGCTGTTTTAATATCTCTAGGGTCAAATGGATCAGCAGATGAAGCCGACCTAGAAAAAATAATGGAAATAGCAGATGGCCGTGATGTTTACTTTGTAAACACATCTCACACCCAGTCTTACATGGACTTTGTAAATAAAAATTTAGCAAATTTTACAGAAAAAAATGACAAGGCCCACCTAGTAGATTGGCGAGGTTTTATAAAAGACAGACCAGACCTACTAGCTCCAGACAGAACCCACCCAAATGTAGAGGGCTCAGATGACTTTGCAAAACTAATAATGAGAAAAATCCTCAATGTAAATAGGGTTGCCGAATAAATAAAAAATCCAAGCTTAATTGCTTGGATTTTATTTTTTTATTTTTCAACTGGGACTAATTTTTCTTTACCACCCATGTACATTCTAAGTGGTTCAGGGATTTTTACTGTGCCATCTGCTTGAAGCATATTTTCTAAAAATGCTATTAGCATTCTTGGTGGAGCTACTACTGTGTTATTTAGTGTATGGGCAAAATATGTTCCATCTTCTCCACGCAATTTGATTCCTAGTCTTCTTGCTTGAGCATCGCCTAGGTTTGAGCAAGAACCTACTTCAAAGTATTTTTGTTGTCGTGGGCTCCATGCCTCAACGTCTACTGATTTTACTTTAAGATCTGCTAGGTCACCTGAACAGCATTCTAGAGTTCTTACTGGGATTTCTAAGCTTCTAAAGAAATCTACTGTATTATTCCATAACTCATCATAGAATTTTTTAGAGTCCTCTGGCTTACAGATAATAACCATCTCTTGTTTTTCAAATTGGTGGATACGGTATACTCCACGTTCTTCTATACCGTGAGCCCCTACTTCTTTTCTAAAGCAAGGTGAATAGGATGTCATTTTTAGTGGCATTTCATCTTCATCTGTGATTGTATTAATAAATTTACCAATCATTGAGTGTTCAGATGTACCAATTAGGTATAAATCTTCTCCCTCAATTTTATACATCATATTTTCCATTTCTTCAAAGCTCATAACCCCTGTTACAACGTCACTTCTTATCATAAATGGTGGAATGTAATATGTGTAGCCACGGTCAATCATAAAGTCTCTTGCATAAGAAAGGATAGCTGAGTGTAATCTTGCAATATCACCTTTTAGATAGTAAAAACCTGATCCAGATGTTTCTCTTGCTGCATCTAGGTCTACCCCATCAAAGCTTTCCATAATATCTATGTGGTATGGGACTTCATAGTCAGGTACTATTGGTTCACCATATCTGTCATTTTCCACATTTTCACTATCATCTTTACCTATAGGCACTGATTGATCGATGATTTGAGGAATTTTTTGCATTCTTGTTTTGATTTCATCTTCAAATTTTTTAGTTTCTTCTTCTATGTGGGCTAATTTATCATTGATTTCACCAACATGAGCCTTTGCTTCTTCTGCTTCATCTTTTTTGCCTTGGCCCATAAGAGCGCCGATTTCTTTTGAAACTTTGTTTCTTTCTGCCCTTAGGTTATCCCCTTCAGTTTTAAAGGCTCTGCCCTTTTCATCAAGTTCTAAAACTTCATCAACAAGGTGCAGTTTTTCTTCTTGAAATTTTTTCTTGATATTTTCTTTTACAAGTTCTGGATTTTCTCTAACTAATTTTATATCTAACATTTTTTCTCCTTTTTAGCATAAAAATAGACCCTCATCCTACATGGGACGAAGGTCTCGTGGTGCCACCCAATTTTTATGTATACAACATACTCAAATTTAAAAAGCTAAAGGTAGATTCACTACTTACCACCAAAGATTTTCACCAACCATCTTCTCTCTAAAGGCTTTAAAATAGCTACTAGGTCTTATCATCGCTTGTATTAAGTTATTTATAGTATACAATGAATTTTTATTTTAATCAATCTCTTTTTTATTTTTTGTAACAATTAACCCAATTAATAAACTAATCACAAATACAAATATAAAACTAAAACCTGATGCAGCAAGAGGCAGTCTTGCCATAGTATTTACATAAAAATTATCAGCAAAGCCTAAAGCATTAATACTATCTGCTAAGCTTACAAGCCCTACTGCTATGATCACAATTTTATACACTAGAGGACTTATATTTCCCTTATCCAGTAAGTTTAGTATATAAAGGCTTATAACTATAGGATAGACAAAAAGTAAAATTGGGATGGATATTTCCATTATTCTCTCCACACCAAGAATGGATAATATGAAACTTACTATAACCCCAAGCCTTACATAAAATGTATAAGAAAATCTAGGAAGACTTTCAGAAAATATTGTTGCAAAGGCTGATAATAATCCTATGGCTGTAGAAAGGCAAGCAAAGCCAACTACAAGACTTAATGCTATTTGGACATTGCGGCCTAACAAATTTTGGGCAATAGTTATAAATAAATTTGTTCTAGTCATATTAGGATCTGCAAAGGAAATTGATTTTGCTCCTATATAAGTAAGGCCAGTATAAACTATAATAAGACCAAATACAGCTATAAGTCCAGAATAAATAGTAGCCCTTATTAAATCATCTTGCTTGGTAATGCCCTTATTCCTAAAGTCATTTAAAATAATACTTGTAGTAAAAACTGGTCCTAATGAGTCCATCGTTTGGTAGCCTTCTATAAAACCTAGGGATAATTTATTACCTGGTAGAGAATTTAAACTAACACCTGAATAGGTAATTCCTTTTATAATTAAAATTGCAAGGATAAGTAAAAGCACTGGTGTTAGATATTTGCCAACCCTATCTATTACTTTAGACCCATTTATTGTCAATACATACACTAAAGAAAAGAATAAGAAGGAAAATAATACCTTATTAAAGTCTGGATAAAAAGGCATCACGCCAACTTCAAAAGTAGTTGCCCCAGTACGCGGTATGGATAAAAGTGGTCCTACTAGTGTTATACAAACTAAACTTACAATGCTACCAAAATTTTTGCTCACTTTGTTACCAAAGGCAGTTAAATTTGCTAATCTTGCACTTATAGCAAGGGTTCCTAAAAGTATTAATAAACTATCAGATAAGTTAAAGCCAAGAGAAGCTAAAAACCATTCATCTCCAGAGTTTAGCCCTAGAAAGGGTGGGAAAATCAGATTGCCCGCTCCAAAGAATATGGCAAATAGGGCAAAGCCTGATATTATTATTTGTTTAGTATCTAGTTTTGTTTCATTCATTAATATTACCTGCTTTTTTTAATATAAGATATACTATACAAGTATTTAATGAATTTAGCACCTTAATTATTAATCTTTGAATCATCTAACTTTTTTTCTACTTCTTCTAGATGTTTGTGGATATCTCTTATGATTATTTCCGTTTTAAGATTTACTATGTAATCATCCTCTGCTCTTTGCCTATCCTTTTCTTCTTGACGATTTTGGCTCATCATTATAAGAGGAGCTTGAACGGCTGCTAGACATGATAAAACAAGATTTAATAATATAAAAGGATATGGGTCAAAGGCCTTATCTCCCATCTTATTATTGATAATCATCCATATAGCAAGGATAGCTATAAAAATAATTATAAAAGTCCAAGATCCTGCAAATTTAGCAATCTTATCTGCTGCCTTTGCTCCGAAAGAATAGTCATCTTTTTCACTTCTTTTTTGTTTAGAAAGGCTGTCCTTAATTAACATTATGATTTCTTCATCATCTAGGCCCAAATCATTATCCAGAATACTTTGTAGTATTTTTTCTTCACTTTCTTTATAATCTTTCATTAATAACTCCTAAAATTTTATTTAATTATATTTTATCTAATTTTTAGAAAAATAAAAGATGGCTAGTTAGCCATCTAAGATAAAATTTCATTTATTGCTTTTTGAGGTATGCCTATATCTTCTACGATACATTTATTTTTATAAATAGACCTTTCAAAAACACCTTGTTTCATTAGCTGCATAGAAACTATCAAATCACAATCTACAATCTCTCCCCAGCTATCACCACTAGTAGAGTCAAGACCTGATGGGACATCTATTGATATAATATATTTTAAAGAACGATTTATTAGGGCAATCACGTAAGCATAGGTGCCAGAAATGGTTCGATCAAGGCCTGTACCAAATATTCCTTCTATAATTGTAGTAACATTTGATAAATTTGCTTCCATAAACTCTAAATCTGCAATAGTTTCCACCCTATATACATTGTCGGTTAAACATTTTACAGCTTCATAGTTTAGGATAAATTCATCACTAGCTTTTTCTAAGTTCCCAATTATATAAATATCTACATAAAAGTCTCTTGCTAAAAGATTTCTAGCAACTGCTAGACCATCAGCTCCATTGTTGCCTATACCAACTACAATAGCAAAGGTCTTCCTCACTTCAAGGTTAATATTTTTTATAACTGCAAGGGCAGCTCGTTCTACAAGGCAAATAGACGGTATGTTTAGTTCATTTATAGCATACTTATCGATTGCAATCATCTGGTCTTTGTCTACAACTAGCATAATCACCTCAAAAATTTCTTGTTTTAAGCCTCAAATCTTCCCCAAATATTTCATAAACTTCGCTATTTCCAATTATTCTTGAAAATATCCTATCTCCATAGGTTTCTGATAACATGGATTCATCAAAGTTTGTTGAAAATATTATTGGTTTGCCAGCAATCATCCTGTTGTTTACTACCTCAAATAAATTTGCAGAATCATTTTTGCTGGATGGTTCACTTCCTAGGTCATCTATAATAAGTAAATCACAATCTAGGATAAAGTCAAATTGGTCTTGGTGTTTGACACGGGCTTCTTCAAAGGCCCAGTTATAGTCATTTAAAAATTTAAAAAGTTTTGATGATGTCATATAAAGCACTGAATAATTGCGGTCTAGGATTTCCTTGGCAACTGCATTTAAAAGGTATGTTTTGCCACGACCTACATCACCAAATATATATAAGTTATTATCTTGTTTATCAAAATTATTTATAAAGTTATATAAAGATTTTTTGATATGCTTTATATTTTGATATGGGGTGATTGGGTAATCTTTATAGGGATTATCAGAAAATAATGAATCATCAAAGTTTCTAAAGTTTTCTCTTGCTATTAGGCTTCTGATATTTGATTGGCTATAGTTTTGATCAATTATTAGCTGTTTTCGGCAAGAGCACATCCTCGTACCTACAAATCCTGTATCCTTACAAATTGGATGGTGGTAGCGAATTTCCATGTAGTCTTTAGCAAAGCCATGCTGGTTTAATAAACTTACCTTTTGATATCTCAAATTTTTAAGGTCATTTTCCTTTTTTTCTGTATCAAAGCCCCTTAAGCCATCTTGAATAATGGAATAGCCCAATTCTTTGATATTTTTTTCTAAAGCTTTCATACTAGGAATTTTTTCATATACTTCATTGATACGATTTTGCTGGTCAATGATATTTTGCTCACGTCTTTGGGCTAAGATAGAGTTTACTTTACTATTAGTTTCCATTATTATCCTCTCCTAGCATCCTTTTAAAACGTTCTTCGCGGGCCTTTTGAGCATAATTTTTTACATCATCATTGCCTATAGCTTTTTTTCTATATTGCCTTGGTGAATTTTTTCTAGCAAGCTTTTGGCGTTCTTCTCTCATTTTTAAGTCATTTAAGGTAAATATTCCCTGGTCACGCCAAGTTTTTATATATCCTAGGACATATTTTACATCCATATTGCCATTGGCCTTGCCTTGGCGAAAGGCTTCTGTTATCAGTTCTGGATCAGGGTCATAATCTGTAAGAGTTTCTTGGATACGAGTAATATCTGCTGGAGTCAGGCTTCTGTCTAATATTCTTTCTATATTATCAAACATAATTGACTTTCTACCGGCCTTATCAAAGCTAATTTCATTGGTTGATTTGCTATTATCTCCATAATACATTTGCCTAAGAGATACTATTTCTATGAAAATTTCACCAGATGGGTCTCTTTTTTCTCTAAAAACTCCCATATTTATCCAAAATTCTATGCACTCGTTAAATTTTTCTTCTGTAAAAGATAACTGTTTTTGAATTTTTTTGGTATCTACTAGACCAGTATTGTAGGCATCTTTATAGACTAAAAGAAAAACTTTAAGAGCATCTCCATCTGCCATTTGGACATAGGTATTTAAAAACATATTTTCAAAAGCCGTCATACCTAAATCTAGTTTAACATCTTGCATCTTAAAGTTCATAATAATCATCCTTTGTTAAATTCATTATTAGTATCTTAGAATATATAATATCTCTTTTTTCTTCAAAGTATCTTTGATCAAAGTCTATATTTTGATTTTCAAAAATTTCTGTTGTTTGCCCGCATTCTTTAAAGCCTAGTTTTTCATAAAGTCTTATGGCTCTTTCATTAAATAAATTGACTTCTAAAATCATTTCCCTAAATTTTAACTCGTTAAAATAATAATCTAAAAACTGGTCCATGGCTTCATAGCCGTAGCCAGCTGATACAAAATTCGGGTCAAAAACTATACCTAGCTTTGCCTTTTTTATTAAGGGATTATAATTTTTTAGCCCCATAAAACCTATAAACCTATCATCATCAGTTCTCTTTACTGCAAAATATTTTTTACGGGGTGTAGTCACAGAATTGTACCAAAAGTTTATTTCAAAATCTGATAGGTTTCCATAGTTATATCCAGCTAGCCTAGGATCTTCAAATTCGCCCCGGTATTTAAAATCAAAGGCTGTTTCACGATTTATTTTCTCTATATAAACTCTAGGATTTTCTTGCATCTTATATATTTTCTTCCTTATAACTTAGGTCTCTAAAGGTGGTACAAGGTTTATTAAAAAATAAATCTAATGTCCCTGTAGCCCCGTTTCTGTGTTTTGCTACTATAACCTTGGCTATATTTGGATTGTCTTCTTCATCATAATAGTCTTCCCTATATAAAAGCATAACTACATCAGCATCTTGCTCGATAGCACCTGATTCTCTTAAGTCTGATAATATCGGTTTATGGTCTGCTCTTTTATCAGCCTCACGGGATAATTGGGCAAGGGATAAAACCGGGCAGTTTAGTTCTTTGGATAAAGTTTTTAGTCCTCTTGATATAGAAGCAATCTCATTTTGCCTATTTTCTTGGCGGCTATCTGCTTGCATTAGCTGTAAATAATCTATTACAACTAAGTCTACTCCTACTTCTGCTTTTAGCCTTTTAAGTTTTGATCTCATCTCTGATAGGGTAATACCCGGGGTTTCATCTACATAAAGGTCTTTATTTGCTATTTCCTTGGTAGCCCTAAATAATAATTCCCATTCATCATCCTTTATCCTACCATTCATAACTTGTTCTAAATCTATCATGCTTACCATAGATAATAATCTATAGTTTAATTGTAAAACAGACATCTCAAGGGAGAAAAAGGCTACAGATTTGCCTTCTCTTGCTGCATTCCAGGCCATAGTTAGTCCTAGGGCAGTTTTACCCATGGCAGGGCGGGCTGCTAGTAAAATTAATTGGGATGGTTGTAAACCTGAAAGTTTTAAATCAATGGTTTCAAGTCCTGTTGTAACTCCTGTGATATCCCCATCATTTAGGGATAATTCATTTATTACTTGAACAGTTTCATCTAGGGTATCTCCTACCTTTACCAAACCCTCGTTAAGTTTGCTTTGGGAAATGTCAAAGATTTTACTTTCTGCCATTGATAAGATACTAGAGACATCATCATTTTGCCTGTAGCTTACATCCATAATATCTTCACTTGCCCCTATTAGACTTCTAAGCAATGATTTTTCTTTTACTGTTTTTGCATATGTATCGATATTTGGAGTATAAAATGAGGAGAGGGTAATCTCAGTGATAAACTCCTCCCCTCCAACTTCTTGTAATATATTTTCATTTCTAAGCTGGGATAATAAACTTACTTCATCAATCTTGATATCTTTTTCTACCATAGTGATGATTGATTTATATATCCTCTGTGTCCTAGAATCATAAAAGTCTACAGGTTTTATTATTTGATTTGCTTTATCGAAAGTTTCATTTCTTTTTAAGATACTTCCGATGATAGCTTTTTCAGCTAAGAAGTCGTATGGAAGAGGCCTACTTGCCTCTGTCATTATTCTACCTCAGCTACAACTTCCACTTTTAAGTTTGCGTTTACTTCTGGGTAAAGTCTAACGTTTAGGTTAAACTCACCAGTACCTTCAATTTGTTCAACATCTTCGATTCTTTTTCTATCGATTTCAATTCCTTGTTCAGCTAGTGCTTCAGCAAGGTCTTTGTTTGTTACAGAACCAAATAGTTTTCCATCTTCACCAACATTTACTTTTTGAGTAATTGTAAGTGCTTCGATTTTTTCTTTTAATTCTTCAGCTTCTTTTCTATTTTCCGCTTCTTCAGCTTTTAGTTGTGCTTGCATTTCTTCAAGCTCAGCCATGTTTTTCTTTGTAGCTTCTACAGCTAGTCCTTGTGGGTTAAGGTAGTTTCTGAAGTATCCTGGCTTTACGTCTACTAGGTCTCCTTTTACACCAACTCTTACAATGTTATCTTTTAGTATTACTTTCATTTTCTTCTTCCTCTCTTAAATATTCGTTTATTGCTTTTCTTAGCATATTTTCAGCATTTTCCATGCTCATGTCTAATTGGGTAGCAGCAGCTGTTAAGTGACCACCCCCGCCGATACGTTCTAGTATTAATTGTACCGATATATCGCCTAAGCTTCTACCAGAAATGTGAATTTTATTATTAGCCTTTGTTAGTACAAATGATGCTTTTACACCCTTTATAGTTAGCAAATCATCAGCAGCCTGACTTGCAATTAAGCTTGATCCATCAATATCTCTATTAAAATGAGCTATGGCAATCATATCATTTACTATACTCGAATCTGCTATAACTTCCGACTTATATTTTACAATTTCAAAGTCATCTTTAAACATGCGTTTAATATAGACAGAATCAGCTCCCCAGCGTTTTAAAACACTGGCTGCTTCAAAGGTACGAACTCCTGTTTGATAAACAAAATTTTTGGTATCTACAGTTATTCCTGCAAGCAATGATTCTGCTATAGAAGTTCTTGCCTTAAAGTCCTCATCCAGATAATTTAAAATCTCTGTTACAAGCTCGGATGCACTTGATGCATAGGGCTCGATATAGGCAATAGTTGCTTTTTTAATATAATCATTACCACGTCTGTGGTGATCTATGATAAATATTTGATCAGTTTTTTCAATTAAGCTTGGAGCTTCAGTTGAATTTTTCCTGTGATTATCTACTACAACTACTAAAGATGATGGTTTTATGCGAGCTAAGGCTTGGTCTTCTGATAAAATATTATCTTTTAGTTCTTCTAAACTCCCAGTTGTACTATTATACATATTTTCGATTTGTCTAGGTACTTCGTTTAAAACTATATAGGCATCTTTTTCTAAAAATCTGACACCCTCATAAACTCCTAGAGATGAACCAAAAGAATCCATATCTGGGTTATTGTGGCCCATAATATATACATCGCTAGATGCATTTATCATTCTGCGTAAGGCACCTGATATCACCCTAGATTTTACTTTTGAAGTTTTTTCTGTAGCTTTTGATTTTCCACCAAAGTATTCATAGTTATCATCTATTTTTACAACTGCTTGGTCTCCTCCACGGGATAGGGCTATATCTATAGCTACCCTAGAGTCACCGTATATCTCATAAGGATTTGCTCCTGATATACCAGCACCTATAGATAAGGTAGGATTTATAGTATTTCCAGCTTCTATTTCTCTTACATCATCTAAGATAGAAAACTTATCATCATGGATATCCCTATAATCTTGAAACTCCATTACTACCATAAATCTATCATTTTCATATTTTCTAACAACACCATTGTGACTTGTGAAATATTCATTTATAACCCTATCAACAGCTCCTAGCACTTGAGGGCGGTTAACAGATTCTGTGGAACTTCTTAAGTCATCATAGTTATCTAAAAATATTGTAAAAAATACTAATCTTTTATCTTTAAATAATTGCTTTATAGACTCATCATAGGTGTTATCTATAGCATAGACAAAATTTTCATTTGTCTTCAATTCTTCATTGTATACTGTAGAAAAATAAAACTGCATAGACTTATCATCTACTTCTATAGTAACGGGTTGGATAAAGTCCTTATCAGTAAAATCAATGTCATTAAAATCTGGAATTAATTTTGCAATGTCAACTCCTACTAGGTCTTCTCTAGGGAAAAGATTTCTAAAATATCCATTATGCCATTTTATATTTGCCCCATCAGTTAAAACTGCAATAGGAAAAGGCATTTCAAAAACTAAATTTTTTGTTATACTATCAAAACTTGAATGAACATCATCTACATATTTTTGAATAGCATTTTCTTGATCATCCCTTAACCTTTGTAAGTAAAAAAATAAAACTCCACATCCCAGTATTGCAATAGCACCTAAAATTTGGTTATAGTAAAAAACAATTACGGATGTGATAACCGGTAGGATCATCGTATATAAAATATGTTCATTATCCTTTTTTGGATTACTTCGCATCTATCCTCCTTCGTTTACTTCTAAAGTCAACAAAAATATCAGCTAATCCTATAATAAAGAAAATTATCATAAAAAAGTAAAAGAAGATTATGATAAAAAACCACTGCATACCTCTAGATAGGATTCCACCAGATCTTGCCATAGTTAAGTAATCATAGGTTAAAATACCATTTAAAATTACCAGCAAAATAACTATACTAATTAAATTTGCACTTATATATGTAGGCTCTATGTTAAGCACTGTACTTAGTATAAAGTATACCCCTCCTGCAATTATAAGAAGTATAACAAATTCTTTCTTATTAATCCTAAATTTATTAAGATTTTTTATATCAGCAGCTTTATTTTTATATGCCAAATAATTTCTAACTAATTTTAAAGAAAATAGACTATAAAGCATAGCCAAGGCTGATAATATAGAAGGATACATAGCAAAAGATGTTTTATAAACTTCATCTGGAATGTCATAATCAATGCTAGGCGCTAGAACTTCTTTAAGTTCATTTGCCATATCATTAATAGTAAGGCCTTCTTCTAACATCTGATATTTATAAATAGCAATAAAAATAAAACTTGTAATAACAAAATTTATTAAAATTTGCTTTTTATCGCTAAATTTTGACTTTATAAGTCCAATCTGGATTAAAGATAAGATTAATATCGGTAGGTAAAAGAAAGTAACTGATTTTATACTTTCAAATATCAACCCTATCAAAAATGAACCAAGCAATATAATAAAAAAATCCTTTGGCCCATAATCAAGCCCAATAGCAGCAAATAAAATAGGGATGGTAGCAAGCATTAAAAAGCTATCGCTAGCTGCTAAAGTTAATATACTAATCAAGCAAATAAAAAATAATATATTTACTTTCTTATTTATATTTTTACTAATGTTCATAAATTTCCTTTCACTTAATATTATCATAAAGGCTAAAGTTGAACAATCTTTGCCCAAATTGACTTTATATATTTTACTCTTAACTTACTAAGTATCAATTTTAATATAAATAGTTACTATTAAATAATTGTTGTAAATCATGATAGTATAATTTTAAAATATCATGACATGACTTTTGAAGTAATCGATGTAGAATTAAGTGAAAAATAAGTTTGAAAAATAAAAATAACTATATAAAAAACGAGGAAATTAAAATCCTCGTCTTTTTTTATATATCTAAAGTATTTAGTAAGTCATTTCTATAGTCTGTAAATTCTTTGCTTGTTCTATTTCTAGGATATTCTAAATCTATAGGAACTACCTTTTTTATTCTACCAGGTCTAGGTTCCATAACTATGACTTTTGTTGACATATATACAGCTTCATCAACATCGTGAGTTACCATAATACTTAGGTTTTTTTCTTCATTCCAAAGCTTTAATATCTCATCTTGCATATTCATCCTTGTAAAGGCATCAAGAGCACCAAGTGGCTCATCTAATAGCAAGACTTCTGGCTTGTTGATAAGAGTTCTAATAAGAGAAACTCTTTGGGCCATACCACCAGATAAGTTCGATGGATAGGAATTTTTAAAATCAAGTAGCCCTACCTTTTTAAGCATCTTATCTACAGTAGCCTCATCAATTTTCTCTTCATTTTTAAGAGTTCCAGAAAATCCTACATTCTCCTTTACAGTTAGCCAAGGAAATAGAGTAGATTTTTGAAACACCATACCTCTAGAGCTAGATGGGCCTGTGATTTCTTTTCCATCTAAGCTAATATTTCCAGTAGTAGGAAATATTAAGCCTGCTATAAGTCTAAGTATAGTAGACTTACCACAACCAGATGGTCCTACTATACTAATAAATTCTCCATCGTGGACTTCAAAGTTTATATCTGAAAGAGCATTAGTTATAGTGTCACTATCACTTCTAATAAAAGATTTAGATACATTATTAAATTCTAGTTTACTCATCTACTAACACCCCCAGTTCTCCATTTTAAAGCATTTGTACTGATTCTTTTTATTACACTATTAACTAATATAAAGGTAATAGCTAATAAAATGATAGCTCCATACATTGCTGAATAATTAGCCCATGAACTCTTCCAAGTTATATACCAACCTAATCCACTTTCTACCCCAAGCATCTCTGCTACTATAAGAGCATTACAAGCTGCAGACATACCAGCTACCAAACCTTGGAATATGTTTGGAGAGGCAGATTTTATAGCAACTTTTCTTACTAGCTCTGAATTTGTAGCTCCTAATGTTTGTGCAGCTTCATAATAAGCAGGATCTACGTTGTGAATACCTGTTATAGTTGCAAGAGTAGTTGAAAACCATACACCAAGTGAAATTATAAATATTGCTCCTTGAAAGAGATTTATAGCAAGTACCATTACTACTGGTAGCCAAGTTGTAGTTGGGATTGGTCCAAGTAATTTTAAAAATGGATCAACCCAATAGTTTACTTTGTCAAAATATCCTGCAAGTATTCCTGTAATAATTCCAAGTCCTGCTCCTATAAAGTAGCCAGTAAATAATAGCTTTAATGAACTTAAGACTGATTCTATCAAGAAACTCTTATCTTCTTTCATAGAATTAAAAATCATATCTATCCATGGAAAATATGGTAAATCAAGTTTCCCAGTCTTCAAAGTTAGAACATCATACAATATTAGTAGGATAAAGACAAAAGTATAAAAGGGAGACCTATAAACAAGTCTCTCCCTTAAACTTTCTTTCTTTATAGAAACAACTAAGGCTATGCCATATATTCCTAGTAGAATCCACAAAAAACCATTGTATAAATTTGTCTTTTGGGCACTAGGATTATGGTCTGGTAGATATACATATTCAAATATAGCTATTAAACCAGCTAGGATTGGAAGAATCAGTCTAAATCTCTCACGGCCCTTATTCCTAGGCTTAGATTCAAGTTTTATTAATTCTTCTTTAGTAAGTTTCTTATTTTGATTGTTCTTACTAAAGCCATTAGATTTTTTACTTTCTTCCATTTATTTCTCCTTAGTTCTTTTTAATTACTTCAACTTCTCCATTTCCAAATGGTCTCCAGAATTCTTTTATTAAATCATCTGTTGATTTAGAAGCATCAATTAATCCAAGTTCTTTGTAATCATCAAAGTATCTTCTAAGTGTTTCTTCACCATCTTCATTTGTTAGTGAATAGTCATATGCAGCAAGTAGGTCAGTTGCAACTTGTGGATCACCTTCAGCCATGTTGTTTTCTTGAAGTAACTTGATTGATTCTTCAGGATTTTCAGCTGCATAGTCATTACCCATATCTATAGCTTCACCTAATAGTTCTGCAAGCATTGGGTTTTGTTCAGCAAAGTCTCTGTTAAATGCAGCTACACAGCATACTTCTTTACCAAAGTCTTCATCTGTTGTAAGTGATCTGATTGGTCTAATAATTCCACTTTCTAGGAATTCTTGAGCAAATTGGTCATCAAGAACTGCACCTTGGATTTCTCCTTTTTGTAGAGATTGGATTACAGCTGATTTATCAACTGGTTTTACACTGACATCGTCTGGATTAACATCATCATGTAATAAGAATCTAAGTAGTGTGTTATGACCACTTGCACCAATACCATTTGTTACTGCAACAGATTTACCTACTAAATCTGATGTTTCTTGGAACTCTTCGTTTTCATCAAGAACATATAGTGACTTACATCCTGAGTGAGAAGCTGTTGAGAATACGTAGTTTAGACCTTGTGTTGCTGGCACTATCATTGAACCAAATTCTCCTGTAAGAACATCGATTTGTCCAGTTGATAGGGCATCTTTACCATTTTGTGTGTTTACAAATTCTACTTCTATACCTTTTTCTTTGTAGTAATCATTAATGTCTGCAAGGTTTTGGCCTGCCATACATAAATCACCATCAAAACCTATTTTGATTGGAGTATCATATCTTGGTTCTTCTTCTATAGAAGCAGCTTTTACTACTGTATCTTCTGTTTTGCTTGTATCTGTGCTATTAGCAGTATCTTTTTCAGTTGTTTCTGTTTGTTCAGTTTGTTCTGTAGCAGGAGCTGTATTTTCATCTGCATTGTCATTGTTGTTTACACAACCTGTTAGAGCTATACCTCCAACTAGTAATAAAGCTAAAAGTTTGTTATTTTTCATTTTGTTCTCCTATAAAATATATTGATTTTAACAAGAATTTAATCTTACTAATGAGATTAAATTTTATCATAAAGCCAACTTAGTTTAACCACAATATACACATTATGGTCAAATATTGTGATAATTTTTAATAAGTAGTTACTTTTACTAGTTATTTACTTGATTATGTCATTGTATTTAGCTAGAATTCTGCTAGATAAAGATGATCAAGCATTTTTAAACGGGCCAGTTAAAGTATTTTAGTTTTTACAATAATTATTACTTATCCTTTCTATATAATATTACATGAACATAAAAAATCCTCGCCCAGACAAAGGACGAGGTAATCGTGGTTCCACCTTAATTTATTTTAAGAAAATCTTAAAACCTTGGTGTGCTTAACGGGCACTAGCGTTATAGCCTACTATAGTTTCGGTATAAAACTCAAAGATGCACTTCCATAAATAATTTAACGATTATTCTCAGCCAACAAATCTCTCTGTAGATAAATATAAATATGTACTCTTCTTCTCACTGTTATTCATGTAAGACAAATATACCATATATAAATTTCCGTGTCAATATTTTTTTGTAATATTTTGTCATTAGAATAATATTATAAAAAAATTTGTATTTGTTTAGTCTATGTTTAAGATTTTGCATTTGCTGGTATATTATTTATGATGAACGTTATGAGGAATATATGAATTTACAAAAAATAAATAATTTTGATATATCAATCATAAGTGATCCTCATGTGCTTGCTTATGATTTGATAGCAGATACAGAAGATTTTACAAAAGAAATAAAAATAGATAGAAAACTTTTAGTAGAAAGTGAAGCTCTTTTAGATCAAGCTTTAAAGATGGTTGACAAAGTAAATAGTCAATTTCTATGTTTACCCGGTGACTTAGTAAAAGATGGTGAATACAAATCGCATGAAATAGTTAAAGATTATTTATGCGACTGGAAAAATAGCAAAGAAGGTCGTCAGATCTTTATGATACCAGGCAACCATGACTTAAATAATCACAAGTCCTATGATTTTAAAAATCATCAGAAAACAAAGAATATAAATCCAAAAGAATTTTATGATTTATATTCTTTTATTTATGAAAACCCCTATGTACTAGAGATGTACAAGGACTCAAATATTTTTAAAAATTATCTAAAAGAGGTAAATGAAAAATATGACAGAGAAGAAAAATACCAATATTACGCTCATGGATATTTTTCTTATGTATCCAGGATACCAAGTGAAACTAGCGATAGCGGTCTAACAATAATAAGCTTAGATACATCAATCTATTCAGCAGATACTGAACAATCTCACAAAGATAATAGAGAAAATGTACCAGGTTCTGTAACTTTAGAGCAAATGAGATGGGCTGTAGAAAAAATAGAAGAAGCAAAAAAGCGAAAAGATCTCATTTTCGTAATGGCCCACCATGCTCTTATGCCAAATTTTAGAAATCAAGAATTAGTCTTCTCTCCTTTTATTATAAAAGAATGGAGAACAAAATTTATAGATGATGATCCTAGAATAAATAATAAAACTCCAATAGAAGTTTTGGCTGATAATGAAGTGAAATTTGTATTTACTGGCCACCTACATGAAAATGGAACAGCCAAATATGTTTCTGAAATGGGTAATGAAATCTATGATGTGCAAACAGGATCTACTGTAACATATCCCCTACCAATTAGGCATATAAAAATTATTAATAAGCTAGAAGAAAATAGTGGCTATGAAGTTTATATAAAAACAGAACTTATAAAAGAATTTACCTATAGAAATCTAGCTGATGAAATTGAAGTTGTAGATGATGCTATAAATTATACAATTGAAAAGCAGCTTTCATTAAGAGATGTCTTGCACAATTATATAAGAATTCAGGCCAATAATCCAAAATATGCACATATAAATTCTAAGGCTCTTTTAGTTGAAAAAGCTAGCGACTTTTTAGATCAAGATATACCAAATCATGGATACATGAATGACATAGTATTTCCAATGATTTATAAGTACTTCCCATTTAAAAAGAGATATGTAGGAAAAATTGATGTAGCCAGAATAAATGGAGAATTTGAGTTTCAAATTAAAGCAGCAAAAAATCTTTTGACTATAAAAGCTAGTAATCTTGAAGAAGCTATTGATATTATTCTTAAGCAATTTGATAATAAAATTTTGATTCCCTATCAAATTGTAGGATACTGGGATAAGATAATTAATAAGGCTTGGAAAATGCCAATAGATGATGACGGCCATACTTTCTACGATTTTGCAAATTATATCTACCAATATAAGCCACTTGGAGAAGATGAACGTCCTGAATTTGTATCAAAAATGATTGATAATCTAAATAATCCTAGCTATAATATTACAAATATTTTAATAGACTATTGCAGGGAAGAAATAAATGAGGCTTTCAATAAATTTGCAGGATCAATAGAGCTTAAAAAAGATGGAAGTAAAGAAAAGTTTTTTAAAGACCTAGTCCAAACTAAGGGACGTATTTCAGGATTTGTTTACAAAAGTTTTATCAAAAGAGTAGATACTTTAAGAGACTTACTAGATTATTTCTCAATCTATATTACCCATGAAAAAGATTTGACAGGTGCAGGTTTTGCTAAAAAAATCTTAAATACAAAATCTGTAAGAGTTGCTAAAGAAAACTTTTCAAATCATATGTTTGGTCAATCAAGCCTAAGAAAGTTTGTAATAGATTTGGTAAACTCCATGAGTGAAGAAATGGTAGAAATATATCAAAATGAAGACTTAAATGAACTAGAAAAATACTTTAACTATATCGAATACGATGATACAAGCTTAACTAATAAAGATATAAAAAAGGACTTTTAGAAATTACTAAAAGTCTTTTTTGTTTTAATATTGACTATCCTCACCAAAAACTGCATCTTGGGTAAAGTTTAATCCCAATTTTCTAAGCTCTCTTTTTTCACTATCATTTAAAATAACTGTGCTGTGAGCATCTAAGTTTTTTAAATTCTTAATTTCCTCCTTGGCCATGTGGGTCAATGGATTTGTAGTAGCCGAAATAGCTAGGGCTATTAGCATTTCATTTATAGAAAGTGATGGCTCGTTTTCCCCTAGAGAATCAGTTTTTAGTTTAGACACTGGCTCTATTATGTGAGGGCTAAGTAAAAGTATTTCATCATCTATTTTGCCTAATTTTTTAAGGGTATTTAAAATAGCTGCAGCAGGCGCAGAAAATAGATTGGACTTTTTACCTGTAATCAATCTTCCATCTTCAAGTTCTATGGCAAAAGACTCCTTGCCTGTTAAATCTTGTTTTTTCTTTGCAGCTATAGCCACTTTCCTATCCTCTGGTTTTATATCCAAGTTACTCATCAGAGTTTGGATTTTTTCTACACTGGTATAGGATTCTTTAGCAAAACGAAAATCAACCAAAGAATTGAAATAACGTCTAATAATTTCTTCTTTGCTGGCTTCTATGGCAGCTTCTTCATCTACTATACAAAAGCCAACCATATTTACCCCCATATCTGTAGGTGACTTATAAGGGGCATCTCCCATTATTTTTTCTAACATCTTTTTAAGGACTGGGAAAGCTTCTACATCACGGTTATAATTTACTGCAGAAGTGCCATAGGCTTCTAAGTGATAAGGATCTATCATATTTATATCGTTTAGATTTGCAGTTGCCGCCTCATAAGCCATATTTACAGGATGCATCAAACCTAGATTCCATATAGGAAAAGTTTCAAATTTCGAATAAGATGATCTTTGTCCTTGTTCATGGTCTAAGTACATTTGTGAAAGACAAGTTGCCATTTTTCCTGATCCTGGTCCTGGTCCTGTTACTACTACAAGCGGTCTTGTGGTTTTTACATAATCATTTTGACCAAATCCATCTTTTGATAATATATGGTCAATATCATTTGGATATCCATTGATATTGTATGTTCTATAATGATTTATGGAAAGATTATCTAAATATTTTTCAAATCTGACAGCCTTATTTTGGTAGGAAAATTGGGTGATTACTATGCTATTTACTAAAAATCCTTTTTGTTCAAAGGCTTGTTTTAGCCTGATACTTTCTATATCATAGGAAATATCATTATCTCCCCTAATTTTGTTATTTTCTATATCATTTGCATTTATAGTTATAATTATCTCTGCCTTATCTTTGATACTATCTAGCATTCTTAATTTACTATCAGGTAAAAATCCTGGCAATACCCTAGATGCGTGTCCATCATCAAAAAGTTTGCCCCCAAATTCCAGATAAAGTTTATCAAAGTGGCTAATGCGTTCTAAGATTTTTTCAGATTGTAATTTTATATATTTGTCATTATCAAAGGCTATCTTTTTCATAATCCCTCCCATTTGCTATTCTAATTATAACAGATAAATTTTAAAATAAAAAAATCGGAATAATTAATCTTCCGATTTTACTTCTAAATTTTCGTAGCCTTCTGTTTTATAAACATTATAATCATGGTCTATCCATAGGACTTCTGCATCAAATTCTTCGGCTACTTTTTTACCAGTATCAAGGTCTACTATAAATAAATAAGTGCTTAAAGCATCTGCTAGGGCTATATCAGGATGAACTACTGATACTGATTTAAAATACTTTGATGGATAATTAGTATCTGGATCTATGATATGGTGGTAGACTTTTCCATCAACCTTGTAAAATCTTTGGTAATCCCCACTTGTTACAACAGTTGTATTTTTTAAGTCTATGATACTGGAATAAGGATTTTTCTCATCCATATTAGGGTTTTGAATGGCTATTCTCCATAAACCATTTTTTTTAGCTGGATTTTCACCAATTATTACATCATCTCCACCTACTGATAAAATTCCATGGGATAGGCCTGCTTCTTTTAAATCTTCTGCTATTTTTTTGATAGCATAACCCTTTCCTAAAGCTCCAATATCTATTTGTAAATTAGGATCTGTAATAAATACCGTATTATTTTCTTTATCAATTTCTATTTTATTTATATCTTTATTGCTAGCAGCTTTTTCTAGCTCTTCTGCACTTGGAATTTTGGCATTTTTTGGATTATCTAGACCAGCTTCTCTGTATTCATGCCATAAGCCTAAAAGATTTCCCAAAGCCATGTTTATTTTACCATCGGTTATATCATAAATATACTTACTATATTCCATTAGTTCGATTATAGCTGGGTCTACTTTTACTGGCTCTTTTCCTGCATTTTCATTTATAGTTTTTACGTTATTTACCCCTTCAAAGTTATTGTATGTATTAAATAACTGGTGGTATTTTTTTAGATCTTTTTCTAGAATTTCTTTGTATTTTTCAAATTCTTCTTCATCTTTAGCATAGACCAAAAAATCTGTAACCGTATCAAAATATTGGTAAATAACGGTATTATATTTTTTTAAATCTGTATTTGTTTCAGTAGTTTCTTTTACTTCAGCTCCTTGTTGTTGCTTAATATCATCTTGAACTTGGCAAGAAGTTAAAGCTAAAACTAAGGCTAGCGACATTAGTATTTTTTTATAATTCATATTTTATTTATATTAATTGTCTCCATATCTTTTTTTATGTGTATGCCTGCATCATCTGCCCAATATAACAAAATATTACCAGCAGCTTTTGATCTAAAATCGTAATAGTTATTTTCAAGTCCAAGGGCATATACCGTATCTAAAAATTCTTCACTTGGTGAATAACCATCAAATTCGTCGATGAATTGATCTTTTTGAAACCTATCTAAAGTTTCTATAAAAGCTTCGCGAATATTTGCTCTATCAAATTCATCACGGCTAGGCATCAGCACATAATTTTCTATATCGTTTTCTATGTCTAAATAATCTCTTATTATATCTTCTTCTGTTTGACCTTGGTTAATGCGGACAAAATCTAGACTTTCAGTATTTATCCAAATAGCTTTTAAATAAGAATCCTCATCTAAAAGAGTCCACTTTTCTACCAACCAAGATAAATTAATTGGTTTTTTCATTTTTTTCTCTTATTTCAAAAACTGCTGCTTCATATTCCCAAAGCTCCAGCTTTAAAACCTCTCCCTTTCTAATCTCCATCTCTCTATTTTCTTCCCTAGCACCCCCATAGGCACTAGCAAAGGTATTTAATTTTTCAATAAATATTAAATCTTCATCAAAAGTAAATTCATAAGCCTTGTGATAAACATTTGCCATATTTAAAACTACTAAAAATCTGGAATTATCTGCGATTCTTTCGTAGGCAAATACCGATGTTTTGGCATCATCTACCACTATCCACTTAAAACCGTCTTCATCATAATCTCCAGCAAAAAATGCCGGATTATTTTTGTAAATATAATTTAAGTCTTTGATGTAGCGGTTAAAGTCATCATGGACAGGATAATTTTTTATATCCCAATTTATAGATTCATTTTCATTCCACTCATCAAAAGTAGCTATTTCATTACCCATAAAGTTAAGTTTTTTACCTGGATGAGTCATTTGGTAGGTATTTAAAAGCTTTAATTGTTTAAACTTATCTTCATAAGACCCATTCATCTTATTAATCATAGGTTTTTTTAGATGAACAACCTCATCATGGCTTAGGGGTAATAAATATCTTTCGTTATAAAAATAAAACATAGAGAATGTTATTTTATTATGGTACATAGACCTATTATAAGAATCAACCTCAAAATATTTTATAGTATCATTCATCCAGCCCATATCCCACTTATAATCAAAACCTAAACCCTCATTAGAATTTTTATTAGTTACTAAAGGATATGATGAAGAGTCCTCTGCAATGAGCATTACATCAGGATAATTTGTAGCCAAAGTTTTATTTAAATCACTAATAAAATTTATATTATCCTTATGGACTCCACGATTTTCATTGCCATTATAATAAATCATATAAGAAACTGCATCTACCCTGATGCCATCTAAGTGAAAATTTTCTATCCAATATGAAAAACTTGATTTCATAAAACTTCTGACATGGCCTTTGGAATAATCAAAATTTATAGATCCCCATTCAGAATAAGTAAGACCTTCATAGGGTGATTCATACAAATGAGTTCCATCAAAAGTTTTTAAACCATAATAATCATTGGCAAAATGTACTGCAACCACATCTAGAATAACACCTATACCATTTTGGTGCATAAGGTCAACAAATTTTTTAAAATCTTCTGGTCTTCCATAACGAGATGATGTAGCAAAAAATCCTGTCGATTGATAACCCCAAGATGGATAAAATGGATATTCTGTAACTGGCATAATTTCTACATGGGTATAGTTCATTTCTTTTATATGGGCAATTAATTTATCTACTATATCTAAAAAATTAACATCCCTGCCATATCTAAGCCAGCTACCTATATGTATCTCGTAGATATTCATAGGTTTATCAAAATTTTTGCTGCGATTTTTTATAAAATTATCATCAGTGAAACTATAGTTTTCATCTACAATTAAAGATGCAAAATCTCCCTCATAGTCCATGGCCCTTGCAAAAGGATCAGTATGCTCTACCCAATTGCCATCTTTTACAACAACTAGCTTATAAAAATCTCCTATTTTTGCCTTTGAAAATGTATAAAAGTAACCGTATTCGGGATTTTTGCTCATTTCATGATTTTGCCAATTGGTAAAGTCACCCTTTATAAACATCTGATCGGCATTTGGAGCATAGACTCTAAAAATATATCCATCTTCATGGGGAATTGGACCAAATAATTCATGGCCATTGCTGGCATGACCAGCTATATAATTTTTTATCTGCTCATAGTCAGTTTCAATAATACTTATTTCCATTATTGTTAATTATCCTCTATCATGTCAGTAATATGTCTTACTAATATTTCTATTCCTTTGGTATTTTTTGCCCCACGTGGAATAATGATATCTGCATATTTTTTGGTAGGCTCTACATATTTTTCATGCATTGGCTTTACTTGTTTGATAAATTGTTCTAAAACAGAATCAAGAGATCTGCCACGTTCTTTAGTATCTCTTAGGATTCTTCTTTGAAGTCTCACATCGCTATCTGCATCTATAAAAACTTTAGTATCTGTGATTTCTCTTATACGCTTATCTTCTAAAACTAGAATACCTTCTATAAGGATAATCTTTGTCGGATTTATTGTTATAGTTTCCTTACTACGAGTGTGAACTGTGTAATCATAGGTTGGCATTTCTATAGAATTGCCTTTTTGTAATTTTTTTAAGTCTTCATAAAATAAATCATTATCAAAGGCGCCCGGATAATCGTAATTTAGCTTTGCTCTCTCATCAAAACTTATATCATCATGAGCCTTGTAATAATTATCATGACCTATAACTATTAAATCATCTTTAAAGTACTCATCAATGTGTTTTACTATAGAAGACTTACCTGAAGCAGACCCTCCCGCAACGGCAATTATTTTTATATGACTCATAATTTTATCTCATTTATAACATTGCCATTAAGGTATTCATAAATATTTTTAAATACTATTTCAGCGCGATTTGCCATAGCCTCTTTTGTATAAAATCCTACGTGATTAGTAAGAACAGTATTTTTTGCATTTCTTAGTGGATAATCTTCTGGAAGTGGTGGTTCCATATCAAAAACATCTATACCAGCGCGTAGCTTATCATCATTTAAAAGCTCTGCTAGGTAGTCATTATCTACAACTGGTCCTCTAGCACAATTTATAAGAATAGCATTTTCTTTCATCTTATCAAGTTCTTCTTTGCCTAAGAAATGTTTGGTTTCCTTATTATTTGGAATGTGGAGAGAAATAACATCAGACTCTTTTAAAAGTGTATCTAAATCTACATAGCTTACTCCAAGATCTTTAACTTCATCTTTTTGAGTACGAGAATAAGCTAGTATTTCACAATCAAAGGCTTTTAATATTTTTATTAATTTTATACCAATATTACCAGTACCAATTACTCCAAATTTTTTACCCTGTATGGTTTCTCCCATTAGATTATAACTTTGCCCATCAAAAATATTTGCATTATTGGCATTGAATTTTCTCATAACAGCAATAGTTAGACCAATTACAAGTTCTGCTACAGAATCATCTGAGTAACCACTAGCATTTACTAGGGTAATACCATTTTCTTTTACAGCATCCAAATCTATATGGTCAACACCTGTAAAGGCAACGTCGATTAGTTCTAGATTTTTTGAAGCATCTATAACTTTTGCTGATAAAACTTTATTTGTTACTATAGCTATATCAGTATCTTTTAATCTTTCTATAAGCTCATCATCATCTTTGGCATTATCATCATAAGAAATAAACTCATGGCCCATTTCTTCTAATTTTTCTTTATGGTTATTAATTATTTTATCATCAATTTCTAATGGATTTACTAAAGATATTTTCATAGAACTCTCCTTAATTTTTCTTCTATTTTGATTATACTATAAAATTTTTAATTATCGGGATAAAAAAACTCCAACTACTGTTGGAGTCAAGCTTGTAAATCACTTTGAGATTTTTCTTTTAATTTATTTTCTTTATTTCTCGCCCTTAGCATCTTAAAAAAACTTTGAAGTTCAAATAAACATTCTTCTGCCATAAGCCCAAATTCTGCATCAACAAAGTGTAGCTGAGACCTATCCCCTGTGATATTTGTATTAGAGCCACAAGCCCCTCTTTTATAATCAGGGATACCAATTACTAATCTATCTATACGAGAATTTATAATCGCCCCAGCACACATTGAGCAAGGCTCCATAGTTACATACATAGTACAATTTTCAAGTCTAAAATCATCGAAATACTCGTTAGCCTGTTTTATAGCATTCATTTCCGCATGTAAGAGGGCAGATTTGCCTTTGTAGGTAAAATTGTGTCCACGCCCTATAATCTTCCCATCATATACAATAACACAACCCACCGGCACTTCCTCTATAAATCGAGCAAGACGCGCCTCATAAAGTGCCTCATTCATAAAAAAATAATCAGCATCACTAAATTCTTTTTCACTAATCTCAGTCATAAAAATCCTTTAAAAATAAATACAAAAAAAATATCTTTTATAAAAAGATATTTCTTAGTTAATTATAAATGGTGTTCCAGAGAGGATTCGAACCTCTGACACCCGCCTTAGGAGGGCGGTGCTCTATCCAGCTGAGCTACTGAAACAAAACAAGCCCGTGCGGCTATAGGAGCACCCGTGCCATAAGCACGGAATGCCCGCAGAGCAAAGCTCGAGGACAAAGGCCCTGCGCCGCATGAGCAGTTGGAACAAAGTTCCGAACTAAATTTAATACTATCTATAGTCCTCAGCCCCAGAGGGGCTTGCGGTATTCCGTACTGAAGCACGGGTCCTCCAAAAGGCGGACAGCCTTGTCTTATCACCTAGCAATCAATACCTTAAGTAAAAAGTTAGCTGCTTCTTCACTAGTTCTCATAATTCTAGAAAATCTAGTTGCTTGTTTTAAATCACTTTTGGCTTGAAGAGGTATGGCATATTCCTCGTTTTCATAGCTTATATAAGCTTCACCTAACTCATCTCCAGCCTTAATTGGTGCTTTTATATTATCCTTAATATTATACTTTATGGCAGCATGAGTTCCATCTTTTACTATAACATTTACATCTTCACTTGGATATAAATCTATATATCCTTGGGTAGTGGTATTATTTTTTATAGACTTTACCGCCACATTTTTATCTAGCACATTTTCAAGATTGTAATATCTACTTACATAATAAATTAAGTCGCTCATTACACTATCTCTAGTATCTTTTTGATCAGCTCCCATTACTACACCGATAGTTCTAAAATCATCTTTTTCATCGATTTTTTTCATATCAGCTGTACTTATTAGACACGCTCCAGCTTTATCTGTCGTTCCAGTTTTTAGTCCATCTACCCCTGGAATATCTCCTATAAGTGGTACTGTGGACTCTACATCTATATTGCGTCTATGATCTACAATTTCTCTAACGTCACCATATTCTAAAATTTCTGGATATTTTTCTATAATATGTTGAGTTAGTTTAAATAAATCACGAGCTGAGGATGAGTTCTCTTGTCCACTTTCTGTTTCTACTCCACTTGCATTATAGTAAATTTGACTATCTAGACCTAATTCTGATGCTTTCATAGTCATTTTTCTTGCAAATTCCGCTTCGGAATCAGCAACAGTTACTGCAAGTTGGTAGGCACAGTCATTTCCAGAAACTGCTATTAGTCCTTCTAATAATTCTTCTACTGTAAATACTTCTCCTTCTTCCAAACCAAGAGCAGAATATTCCCAGCTATTAAATTTTGCAGCTTCTTCGTCCACTACTACCTCTTGATCAAGGCTTATTTCTCCATCATCTATGGCTTCTTTGGTTAAAAGATAAGTCATCAGTTTACTGAGTGAAGCCATTGGCAAGGACTGGTCAGCATTTTTTTCGTAATAAATATCCCCTGTTTTTTCATTGCCTATTAGATAGCTTGTGACATTATCATCTAGGCCAACTACTTGTGTTTGGTCAGCAGCTAAAGATGGTAATGGAGCTAAAATTAAGATAAGTGATAAAAGCAAGGACAATACTTTTTTATTTTTCATATACTCCCCTAACTTAGGAATGACTCAAGTTTTTTGTAATTACTTCTTAAAACTTTAAGACTTTCAACATCTATTTCCCTTGGATAAGAATAACCTAATTCATTACATAGATTCATAGCAATCTTTCTAAATAAGACACAAGCCTTAAATAGAGAATTATAAATATCCATAAGATCTTCATGGTGGTAAGTTAAAAGAAAATCTTCTTTAGTATTCATATCTAAAGTACTCTTTAACTTTTGGCCATCATAACCCTTATCCATGGTGTAAGCATACTTATTTTTTATATAGAAATCTATCATAGTTAGAAGATAATTTCTTACTTCCCCCATTTTTAGACTGGAAGCTATTTCATCCATTTCGTTAATATACAAAGAAACTTCCACAGCGCTTGCAAAAAAGTTTCTTATAGTAGATATAAATTCGTATTCTTTTGGTACATCATATCTAAAGTTTTGATTTGCATCTAGTCTATCTGTGCCTATTTTTGTGTAGATAAATTCTATATCTTTTGGCAAAGTTTTTAGAAAAACATCAGCATAATCACTTGCTATGATACTTTCAGTAATTTTTGTATTATCTGTTTTATAAATATTTATGCTAGTAAAAGGCACATTAGCCTTATCAATAGTAAATTCTTCTTTTATTCTATTTACAAGGAATACATCATCAAATAAGCCCACTAATTCTTCTTCGAGTTTGCCAATTATAATATCATTTACAATGGTATAAAATTTATAAAAGGAGTCATAATTTTCATTTTTTATACAAAAAATAGACTCTATAGCATCATTAGTTTTGGCATAAGAGATGAGTTTATTATTAATATCATTTCTCATATTAATCTAAGCTTTCTATATAATCTTTTAAAAGCTTTGCAGTAAGCCCCCATATTACTGGATCTGTATCATAAAAATACACATCATTAAAGGTAGTCCAAAAATCATAGTCCCTACCCTTGTGGATTTTCTCAAATGGAAAGTCCTCTGGAAACTCCATTTTGTATGGAGTGTGATAGACTATGGGTCTATTATTTTTTAGATAATCTATATCTACTGCAAAAACTCTTTCAACTTCTTCATTATACTTTATTTCATCAATTTTTTTATGTATCCTACCATAAAAAGCTTTTACATGCATATATGATGCATTTAAAATCATAGAAGAATAGCCTTGATATTCTATATCTTCGTAGTCAAGCAATAATTCTTCCATAGTTTCTCTAACCGCAGCCTCTTCAAATGTCTCACCCATTTCAACACGACCACCAGGAAAACTTACCTCTCCTGGCTGAGTAATTTTTTGAGATCTTACCTCAAATAAAATATGGTCTTTCCCATCTACTTCTATTATAGGAATAAGTACTGCATAATTTCTAATTTTATCATAAAACTCGTCATCAACCAATAAATTTTTCATAATAACCTCTGTTACTTTATCTTATAAAAATATTAGCTCTTAGTCAAATAAAATGACGTTTGAAGTCTTATAATATTGGTATAATATATAATGTTATATAAACAATATTTAAGAAAGGAATTTATAATGTTTAAAGAATTTAAAGAATTTATTGCCAAGGGTAATGTTCTTGATATGGCAGTAGGTATTATCATGGGTACTGCTTTTACAGCTATAGTTAACTCAATAGTAGAAGATTTACTAATGCCAATTATAACAGGTCTTACAGCTGGAGTAGATTTTTCAGAATTAAATGTAAATATAGCAGGCGCTCAACTAAGATTTGGTAATTTAATTAATGCTATTATAACATTCTTAATCATATCTTTAGTTATGTTTGCTATTGTAAGAACATTTAATAGAAATAATAAAGAAGTTGAAGAAGATACTGCAAGCAAAGACTGCCCATACTGTAAAACTTCTATACCAGTAGAAGCAACCAGATGCCCACACTGTACTAGTGAACTAGAAGGCTACCACAACGAGCATGCTAACGCTAACCGTGTAGTTGTAAAATAATATTTAAAATTAAGAACCACCTAGGGTGGTTCTTTTTTTGTTGATTTTTATTGACATTATAAATTTATACGTTATAATTAACTTAAGATAGTTAGTTACTCAAGCAACTAACTAATAAGGAGGCAATATGAATGGATTCCAATAAGCTTATTTTTGAACAAGTAGCAGAAATGGTAGAAAATCAAATCTTAGATGGCCTGTTAAAAGAAAATGATCAATCTCCTTCTACTACTGATTTTGCAAATACCTACGGTATCAATCCCGCTACAGCTAGAAAGGGTCTAAATATTTTAGTAGATGAAGGCATACTTTATAAAAAGAGAGGCATGGGCATGTTTGTAACTGATAAAGCCATAGATATTATTAAAGAAAAAAGAAGGCAAGAGTATCTAGATAATATACTTCCTGATTTAATTAAAAATATTAAATTACTTGGAATAAGTAAAGATGAATTGATAAATGAAATCGAAGATATCTATAAAAAGGAGGATACAGATGATTGAAGTAAGAGATTTAAATAAATCCTTTGATGATAAAATTGTATTTCAAAATGCAAACCTAAATATAGAAGAAAACAGAATTTATGGATTATTTGCTAGAAATGGAGTTGGAAAAACCACTCTCCTTAAAATTTTAGCTGACCAGTTAGTAAATTATCAAGGACAAATAAGCTATAATAATAAATCTATTAGAGAAAATAAGGATTATAAGAAAAGAGTACTGCTAGTAGGAGAAGATTTTATTTCAGAAACTTTAAAACCCGAACGCCTTAACAAAATTATGGATTTAATCTACATCCTTTTAGAGAATTTCAATAAAGAAAGATTTGAGGAGCTAATTGATATATTTGCTATTGATATGAAAACTAGGTATAGAAAGCTTTCTTTTGGTAACCAATGTCTTTTTAGAAATGCTATAGGTCTTGCCAGTGGTGTAGACTTTATATTTTTTGATGAACCAACCACTGGTCTAGATGAAATAAATAAAGACAATTTCTATAAAAAACTTATGGAGTATCAAGATAAGGACAAATCAACAGTAATTATATCCTCCCACAATGTAGCCGATATAGAAAAAATGATTACTGATGTAATAATTTTAAAGGACAAAAAAGTTATAATCAATGAGCCTATATATGGTATCGAAGAAAAATCATATTCTATAACTCTTGATCCAAAAAATCTAGATATGCTAGATAGTAAGAATGTTATAAGTAAAAATATATTTGCAAATCAAGTTATTGCTAGTGTATATGATAATTTTACCGAAGAAGAGTTAGTTGCCCTTAGAGAAAAAGCTAGTATTAGAAGACTAAATTTAAGAGACTTATTTATAGCAATAAATAATGGGGAGGTTTGATATGAATAGCATAAAAAAATTGCTAAAAGTAGAAATAAAAGACTACTCTCACTATTTTTTAATATTTGCTGGAATCTCAATTGTGATTGGTAGTATTTTGGGACTAATGGCTAAGGGTTCAAATACTTCCTTAGAAAATGTTAGAGCTTCCATAGGAGGATTATTATTTATCAGCTGCTTATCTTTACTCCTAGCATCAGCAACTGATTCACTTATAAAAACAAATAAATTAGGTCTGCAATTTGCAAATACCAGAAATGATATAGTCATTGCCATACTTTTAAAGGATATATTAGGGATTATAATTTTTGGAGTAGTTTCCTATTTAATCTTATATTACCTAATGCCAAGACATCTAGATCAAAGCGGAGTATTTTTTGTTACTAGAATGATTTACGATAAATTTAATTTTACTAGCGTAGGTGAATTGCTCTTGTATTTTACAATGATAGCTTCACTAACAAGTATTATCCCAATGATATTCTATATATTAAAATTTAAAGATTCTCTAATCTATGGGCTGCAGGGATCAGCAGGATACTTGGTTGTATCTTCAGGTAATTTTATTCAAAATATACCTAACTACCCTATCATAACTCTTATTATATTTGTCTTAGTGCAAATTATTAGAGCAATTATAATAAAAAAAGTTGATAGGTATTAAGGTTTTAATTTAATTGGTGGTTTGTAAATTAAGTAATAATATAGGAGATACTATGAATCAAATAGGAAAATTTTTAAAAATTAATAGTAAAAATGATATAAAATCTTATTTAACAGCTGTTTTAATAGCATTATTAGGTGGAGTTGTCCTAGCTTTTGCTAAAAGAAACGATTTTGGCAGTTTTAAATCGGGATATTTATTTTCCGCAGTAATCTTAGTTATGCTAGTGACAGCAATATTTGCCTTTGTATCTGTAGTAGACTCATTAGATAAGAC
The DNA here is from genome assembly GCF_046365465.1 of Anaerococcus groningensis. Classification (NCBI taxonomy): domain Bacteria; kingdom Bacillati; phylum Bacillota; class Tissierellia; order Tissierellales; family Peptoniphilaceae; genus Anaerococcus; species Anaerococcus groningensis. The sequence goes on from NZ_JBGMEG010000009.1 coordinate 82,655, forward strand.
TTATTCCCTAGCTAACAAACTAAGCTTTACCAGAGAAGAAATATCCTATAGCTTACTGGTAAAGGATGTAATTTTTTTATTAGTTACTAGCCTAATAATATATGGTTTATCCCAGGTATTTGTAGGGCAAGTAGATGCCATGCCAAATTATGGTAGCCATATATTAGACTTTTTTGTAAATGGTAGGCCAAGCTTTACTGCTATATTTACAGAAGTCCTTATGGGTATCAATTTTGCTATAATTGCTTCTACCCTGGCCTTTATAATTGGATTTCCTCCAGGTCCTGCTGGAATTATACTTTATGTAATATTCTCATCTCTTATGAGAAATCAAATCCTTGGCAGCAATCCCATACACTTACTTATAGGGTTTATAGTTTTTATCCTAGCAATAGTATTTAGACATATAGTTATAGTTAAAGTTGATTCAAAAAAATAGGAGATGAGTAAAAACTCATCTCTTTTTTTCTTTTATATAATCACAGTTAGCACATCTTATCTCATCTACTCTTCTATTTTTCTTATGGACTAAAAGGTCGCCACATTCTGGACACTTTTCTCCTGTAGGTGGATCCCATACTGCGTAATCACAGTCTGGATAATTGTCACAAGCGTAAAATCTCTTGCCTTTTTTGCTAACTTTTTCTATTATCTCTCCATTTTTACATTTTGGACAGGTCACTCCAGTTGTTTTTACAATTGATTTTGTAAAATCACAGTCTGGAAAGTTGGTACATCCTATGAATTTACCATTTCTGCCGTGCTTGATAGCTAAGGCATGGCCGCATTTTGGACATTTTTCATCCAAAACCTTATCCTTTACTTTATAGTCAGTAGAATCTTTTTTGACATTTGTCATATCTTTTTCAAAGTCTTTATAAAAATTACCTAAGACATCTTTCCAATAGATTTCATGTTCTGCTATCTCATCTAGCTGATCTTCCATTTCTGCAGTAAATTCTACGTTTATGATATCATCAAAGTTTTCTTGTAAGAAATTATTTACTGTTATACCAAGATCTGTTGGATAAATTGACCTGCCTTCATATTCTACATAGTTTCTATTTACTATTTGGTTTATAGTTGCAGAATATGTTGATGGACGACCTATACCAAATTCTTCTAAGACTTTTACAAGGCTTGCTTCAGTATATCTTGCAGGAGGATTTGTAAAATGTTGAGCTTTTTCTATTTTGCTAGCAGATATTACATCCATCTCGTTTAGTTCTGGGAGGATATTTTCATTTTCCAAGGCCCCACTTATTTTATTAAAACCTTCAAAGATAGTTATCTTACCATTTGATTTAAAGATTAAACCGTTATTATCAAAATTAATAGTGGTTGATAGGTATTCATAATCTGTCATTTGTGATTGGACTACCCTAGTCCATATTAATTTATAAAGCTTATATTGCTGGTCTGTTAAATATGGTTTTAAGGAAATAGGATCTCTATAAATAGAAGTAGGGCGGATGGCTTCGTGGGCATCTTGACTGCCTTTTTTCTTACCACCGTGAGAGTTTCCTTTTGATGCATATTTTGCCCCATATTTTTCATTTATATATGATAAGGACTCATTTACAATCTCTTGAGAAATTCTTGTTGCATCTGTTCTCATATAAGAAATCAAACCAACTGATCCATCGCCTACATCTATACCTTCAAAAAGTTGCTGGGCAAGTTGCATGGTATATTTGGTTGAATATCCTAATTTATTTGATGCATCTTGTTGGAGGGTCGATGTGGTATAAGGTTTTGGTGGCTTACGAGATTTTTTAGTCTTTTTTACCTCTACTACCTTAAAATTATCCTTATCTATGGCATTTAATACCTTGTTTGCTCCAGCTTCATTGGAGATTTTCATCTTTTTACTAGCTTTACCATAAAATTCTGAGATAAATTTTGTATTATCATGCTTATGATTAGCTGTTATAGTCCAGTATTCTTCTGGAACAAAGGCATCTATTTCTTTTTGTTTTTCTACAATCAGCATTAGAGCAACGGATTGTACACGCCCTGCTGATAGGCCAGACTTTACTCTTTTCCATAAAATAGGGCTTATTTCATAACCTACTATCCTATCCATTACTCTTCTTGCTTGTTGGGCATCTACTAGATTTTGGTCGATTTGTCTTGGATTTTTGATGGCATTTTTTACATTGTCCTTAGTAATTTCATGAAATTCTACACGATTTTTATCTTTTGGATCTAGCCCTAAAAGATATTCTAAATGCCAGCTAATGGCTTCACCTTCCCTGTCTGGGTCCGTTGCTAGATAAACTTTGTCTGCCTTATCTGCTTCTTTTTTAAGTTCGTTTATAGTTTTTGCTCTTCCCCTTACTTTAATATATTCAGGTTCAAAGTTATTTTCTATATCTACACCAAATTTTGACTTTGGTAAATCGCGCAAATGCCCAATGGTAGCCATTACCTTGTAATTGCTACCTAGCATCTTGCCGATTGATCTTGCTTTTGTTGGGGATTCTACTATCACTAAATTTTTAGCCAAGCTTTTCACCTCTTCGTTGTAAATTCATTATTTCCAATATTTTCTATATAATCTCTTAGCTCCAGAGAAGTTAAAAGATAGTTAATTTCATCTATGCTATAAGTTAAGTTGTTTGCTAAAATATCTGCACTTGTGTTTGGATTTTCTTCGATATATCTTACTATTTCCAACTCATCTTTTGCAAGTGAAGAGTAATCTATACTTGATTTTACTTGATTTATATCTAAAAGATAGTCAAGTTCTTCTAAAATATCATCAGGACTGGTTATTAATTTGCTGCCCTCTTGGATAAGTTTATTCGTACCCTTAGAGTAAATAGAATTTATATTTCCAGGTACTGCAAAAACTTCCTTGCCTTGGTCTAGGGCACACCTAGTAGTAATCATTGTTCCAGATTTTTCTTTAGCTTCTATAACTACAGTTGCTAAAGATATACCAGATATTATCCTATTCCTACGTGGGAAATTATAAGGCTTTGGTTCTGTTCCTAGGGGAAATTCTGATAAGATTAAGCCATTATTTTCTAAATCTTCGTATAGCTTACGATTTTGTTTTGGATATATTTTATCAATACCACAGCCAATTATACCTATGGTCCTACCTGAAACGTCTAAAGTAGATTTGTGGCAAACTGCATCTATCCCATAAGCAAGACCTGATACAGTTGTAATACCAGCTGCAGAAACTCCTTGGCTTAAAGTTTTAGAGGCCCATTTACCATAATCGGTGCATTTTCTAGCTCCAACAAAGGCTATAGAATTTTTATCTTTTTCATAATCAAGCTTTCCCTTATAAAATAAAATAGCTGGCCTATCTTCTATATATCTTAGATTTTCTGGGTAATCATCATCCAAAATAGTCACAAAGTTATAGCCATATTTTATAACTTTTTCAAGATAAGCTTTAAAATTTTCCATAGACTTGTCATTAAAGATTTTTTCATAGGCCTTATCTGTTAAAAAATCTAGGTCTACCCTAGATTTTTCAAATAAATTATCAAAGCCTATATTTTCATGGATTTTTAAAATGATGCGATTATCTAAAAATATGTAGTTTAGGTAGAGAATTATTTCTCTATTTGTATATTTAAAATGCATTTTCAATATAATTTATCTTTCTACTTTCGGTAAATACTTCTGCTACATCAAACCTCATTATATAATCAGTAAGATTATTTTCAATTAAATAAACTTGGCTTGCTTTTGTAATTCTCTGTTGTTTGTGATAGTTTACAGCTTCTCTAGGATACCCATATTTTATATTTTTCCTCGCCTTTACTTCTACAAAGCAAACTAGATTATTTTTAAAGGCTATGATATCTACTTCCCCATAGGGTTTTAGGTAGTTTCGATCTAGGATTTCATAGCCATTTTTTATTAGAAAATTTACAACTAATTCTTCTCCTAAATTTCCTATTTTTCTTTTTTCACTCATAAAAAACTTTCCTGTTTGGCAAAATATTTTTTTAAAAAACTTAATCTATGGATTGGTGTAATCCCAACATCATCTATGGATTCATAGTGTTTTTTTGTACCGTAGCCCATATTCGTATCAAAGGAATATTCTGGATAGATTTTTGAAAAATTAATCATAATATCATCCCTGTGGACTTTAGCAAGAATTGATGCACATGATATGGCATATTCGTTTAAATCACCTTTTACGATATTTAATTGAGGAATATCTGTAGCTATTCTCTCCGCATCTATGAGTAATATATCTGGTCTTATTTCTAAATTATCTACCGCACTTTTCATAGCAAAAAGAGATGCTTGCCTTATATTTATATCATCTATTACTTTATTATTAGCATAACCATAGGAAACTGCTATGGCATCTTCTAATATTTGCTCTTTTAATTCTAGCATCCTAGCTCTTTTTAGCTTTTTAGAATCAGTAACACCATCAATATTAGATTCCTTTTTCATAATAACTGCACAGGTTACCACAGGACCAGCCAAGGGGCCTCGGCCCACTTCATCCACTCCTGCTATAAGCTGATATTTTTCATAGATTTCTTTTTTTATCTTTTCATTATATTCTGAATATCTCATGGGCGTTCTAAGCTTATTCTTCCAAGTTTTCCTGATCTAAAATCAGTTAAAATAATATTTGCAGTTCTGGTATAGTCAAAGTCTCCACCCCTAATTATTGCCCCTCGTTTTTTTGCAATATCTTCATAGATTTCTAGGGCTGATTTTTCTGGGTCTACCCCATACCTTTCTGTTAAATTTTCTGGATATTCTTCTTTAATTTTTTCTAAGAATTTAAGGGTTAAATCTTCTATATTTAATATTTCATCCTTTATGGCATGGGTATAGGATAAGTGTAGACCTGTTTTTTCATCAAATTTAGGCCAAAGTACACCCGGTGTATCTAAAAGTTCAATATTTGCTCCAGTTTTTATCCATTGCTTAGTCTTTGTAACTCCTGGACGATTTCCGACATTGGCAGACTTTCTTTTAGCTACATTATTTATAAAAGTAGATTTTCCTGCATTTGGTATACCTACTATCATCATACGAATGACTTTATTTTCTATATTTTTTGCTTCTATTCTTTCAAATTTTTCAGCTAGTTCTGCCTTTGCCATATCATAGATTCTAGAAACATTTATTTTTTCTTTAGAATTCATAAGAGTAGCTGGTATACCTTCTTGTTTAAATTTGTTAATCCACATTTTGTTTACCTTACTATCAGCAAGATCTGATTTATTCATAATTATCAAACGTGGTTTATCTCTTAAAATCTCATCTAACATAGGATTTCTAGATGATTCTGGAATGCGGGCATCTATTATTTCTAAGACTATGTCTACTAGTTTTAAATTATTCTGTATCTCTTCTTTGGTCTTTTTCATGTGACCTGGATACCAATTTATATTCATCGCCATAATATTCTCCTTATTTTCTAAATATATTATACATAATATATGGTTTTTATCTAGAATTAGCTAATTTGTTGTACTTAAAAGTGTACCAATTTATAAATCATATAGCTACTATCTTCTTATATATGCTTAATTTTTTTATATATTAATTCTTGTTTTTAACTAAATTTTGATATACAATTAATAAAAATTATCAACTAAAAATAGAAAAGAATAAAGAATGGAGAAGAAAATGAGTAAAGAATTTTCTATTACAGGAAACAAGGCTATCTTAAACTTATCAGAGCAATTTTTTAATGATATCAATGAACTTTTAAATAGCAATTCTTTTTTTGAATTAACAAAATCATTTATAAACTATCATAAAGAGGAATCATCTAGGGTCTACACATACATAGAACAATTTTTTATCAATTCATCTGTAGACTCTCTTTCAAGAGAGTTGGTTGATATACTAAAGCTACTTACAGTTATGAATATTGATGAAATATCATCAAAGATAAACAAATACCATAATCTAAACAAGGAAAAAGACGGGCTATTAAAGATAGTGGAGGAGTTTTATGATTATTGGAGAAATCTTGAAAGATATTCAATAATAGAACAAAAAGAAGATTCACGTGGAGTTGGAGTAGTAAATTTTGTTGAAATAAATGAAAAACTAAAAAATATGATTCTTCAAGCCTACAGAAGAATAGAAATGTCTATAGTAGGAGCATGGCCAAAAGTATATAGGCAAGTACCAGCGGCTGCTGATGCATCTATTATGATTAGGTATTTTGATAAAGATTTTCCAAAAATTTACGATAATTTAAATAAGATTCCCTTTATAACTCAAGTTATGATTGAAACTCCTTATATTACCTATACTAAATCAAATAAAAGAGATGGAATATTTGAAGAAGTTTACGAAAATCCCATACTAGATACAAATATAAATTACAATCACTTTTTCTGCTATCCTGCAAAAGTAGGAGATAATCTAATTTATATATATTTTCATAGAGACCTACTTACCCACGGAGTTTCCGCATCAAACCTATTTGAACTTGCAGATGTCAAAGAAATAGAAGAAAAAACTCCTGATGCCATTTATATCTATGGTCCAAAAGATAAGGGTAATAGGAAAAATTCTTTCTATTATGATGAGGAAAATAAGTTATATGTAGGCTATGCTGCCTATAGCGATAAGATCGATTATTTTGGTTATCTTAAAAAAATGGTTTTAACCTTAAACAATGTAATAAACATCAAAAAAGGATACTTACCAATACATGGCGCTGGTCTTTCTATAGTTTTACAAAACGATAAAACAGTAAATATAGTAATCCTTGGTGATAGTGGCGCTGGAAAAAGTGAATCAATCGAAGCCTTTAGAACTCTTGCCAAAGATTATATAAAAGAAATGACCATAGTCTTTGATGATATGGGATCATTTAGAATAAAAGATGGAAAAGTCTATGCTTATGGTACAGAAATAGGTGCCTTTGTAAGACTTGATGACCTTGATGCAGGTTATGCTTTTAAGCAAATTGATAGATCAATTTTTATGAACCCTGATAAAGTAAACGCACGACTTATAATGCCAGTAGCAAGTTTTGAGGAAATAAATAAGGGATATGAAGTTGACTTTTTCCTCTATGCTGATAACTACTCAGCAGTTTTGGATAATGAATCTTCAATAGATATACTTGATGAGAAAAAAGAAGCCCTAAGAATCTTTAAAAGAGGTGGCAGGCTTGCTAAAGGAACTACAACTGAAACCGGTCTTGTGCAAACCTATTTTGCAAATCCATTTGGTCCTGTTCAAAAAATGGAAGAATGTGACAAATTATTAGATCAATACTTTGAAACTTTATATAAAAATGAAGTAAAGGTTGGAACTATAAGAACTCAATTAGCCCTTGAAAATATGCAATTTGAAGGCCCAAAAGCTGCAGCTATTGAATTATTTGAATTAATTAAAGATATGTAAGATAAAAAAACTCAAGCAAAATACTTGCTTGAGTTTTTATTTTACTTATCTACCTCATCTATTGCTTCTTTTATAAGTCTAGGGGAAATAATACATTTTTCTTCACTTACTGCACAAACTGCAAATCTTAGACCATTTTTATTTGCAACTATATACATATCTTTTTCCTTTAATTTTTCAGCAACTTCTTTTGGTTTATCACATGGAATAGATATAAAAAATCCTCCAAAATATGGTAGGTGAATAAGACTTACTTCTTTTGAATTTTCTACAAAAGCCCTAGCCCTTTTTTCAAGTAGCTGTCTATTTTCTTTAAGCTCATCTTCATAGGATTTTTTCTTTGATTTATCACTTTCTATATCAACTAAAATATTCATCCCAGCATGGGTTATATTCGACCAGATAGACCTGTTTGAATGTTTCATCGAATCAAAGGTTCTGTCTGCAATGTCTTCATTTGATGAAATTATTATACACGCACCTGTCCTTATTCCATAAGCGGTATAAGATTTACTCATAGAATAGGCAACTGTTGTTATTATATTTTCTGGTAAAGATGAAAATTTCTTAAAAAATTTCTTTTGAGATCCATCACCTGCAAATTCTATATAAGCAACATCAAGAAGCATAGTGATAAATTTGCCGGAGACTGCTCTTTTCTTTATAACATCAAGTATCTTATCCCACATAGCATCATCTATGCTAAAACCTGTTGGATTATTGGCAGGAGAGTTAAATACGCAAAGAACCCTATCTCTTTTCTCTAAGGCAAAGTCTAAGGTCTTGGTAAACTCTTCTAAGTTGAAATTAAAATCTTGATCTAAAAACTCATACGTTTTAAATTCTCTATCAAACTCTTCGCACATAGTTTGATAAGCTGGCCAATACCAGTTTGGACAAATTACATAATCGCCTTGGTTTAAAAATGTCCAAAAACTATGTCTAATAGCTCCAGTACCACCAGCAGTAGCAATAGCTTTTATATAAGCATCAGGTTTATATGGCCCAAAGCAGTTATCAACTAATAGGTCAAGATATGCCTGATCCCCTTCAATGGCAGCATAGCTTGCTATTGAATTTTTGTCCATATCTTTTAATGTATCATATACACTATCAAAAGCAACTAGATTTCCATTATCATCTATTAAAGTACCAAGAGTAGAGTCAATTATCTTATCTCTTCCCTTTTCTTTTATAGCTTCTTTACATTCTTTATTTACTTTAAATATTTCATCTTCAAGTCTTGGCCACCTTGCATGGTCTGCTATAATATCTTTTCCCACAATATTTCCCCTTATTATTATTTTAGATATTGTATCACTTTTTGATACTTTTTTAAAGAAAATAAAATTATTAGTCGATTTGCAAGTAGAAAATTATATACAAAATAAGCAAGAATACTAGGTAATCTTGCTTAATATTAAAAATTTGCTTTCTTCAACTTCTGTGTTTTAAGTATAAATATGGTTTGATTATTATATCGTTAAATATAAATAAATTTTTGATATAAAAAGGCTAATAAATGTTATAGTAGTTATTATTCTCTGTGTTCTGCTAAAAGATTCGTTTGTATTAGTGAAAAAAATTATTATTATTATAGATATTATAGATAAAAAGAAATTATAATCTTTATCTAAATATTTATCGCCAATTAGCAAAATCATTATTGATATAAATACTAATATGTAGCTAAAGACTTTTTTAAATTTTTCCATTAATATCTTCCAAATCCTACTATATGTCTAAAAGGGTTAGGTTTTAACGTAGATACTGAAGTTATATGTAATTTTTTCATTAAAAATAACCTCCTTATGTTTTATTCAAGTAAAATTATACCTTTCATGCATACTTCTTCTATAAAAATAAATATAATTATAGCATTACTAGATACATTAATAAGTAGAAGCTTATTCCAATGTAAGGGTAAGATATTATTAGTATATTGGAATACTATAATTGATAAGTACTATGTATATTTTTATATATAAAAAAAGCAAGAATACTAGGTATCCTTGCTTATTATTAATAATTTGTTTTTTCTTTAACTTTAGTAGCCTTACCTTGACGACCACGTAGGTAGTTAAGTTGTGCACGACGTACTTTACCACGTCTTGTTACTACTAATTTTTCAATTCTTGGTGAGTTATAAAGGAATGTTCTTTCAACACCAACACCATAAGAAATTCTTCTTAGGGTAAATGATTTGTTGATTCCACCTTCTTTGATTTTTAAAACTGTTCCTTCAAAGTCTTGAAGTCTAGTTTTTTCACCCTCTTTTATTCTGTATGATATTCTAACTGTATCTCCTACGTTAAAGTCAAATTGGTCTTCACGTAAGTTTTCTTGTTCAATTTTTTTAATTAAGTCCATTTTTATTCTCCTCTCTTAGGAATTTTTCATATAAGTCTGGTCTGACTCTTTTAGTTTTTTCTATTGCTGATTTTCTATTCCAAGCTGCAATTTTTTTATGGTCCCCACTTAGTAGTTCTTGAGGTACCATATATCCATTAAACTCGCGTGGCTTGGTAAATTCATCCTGCTGCAATAATATATTGTAATGTGAATCTGTAACTAAGGATTCTTCTTTACCAACTACTCCTTCTATAAATCTTGCCATAGAGTCTATGACAACCATAGCTGGGATTTCTCCACCAGTTAGAACATAATCTCCAATTGAGATTTCATAATCTACATAGTGGTTGGTTATTCTTGCATCTATACCTTCATAGTGGCCACAAATTAATATAAGATGTTTAATTTCTGCAAAGTCGATTGCTAATTTCTGATTGAATTGAGATCCTGCAGCAGACATATAGGCTACCTTGGATCCAGGTTTTTTTACAGACATTAAAGCATCATATATAGGTTGTGGTCTCATTAGCATTCCTGCTGCTCCACCATATACTGTATCATCTACATGGTTGTGCTTATTGTTTGAAAAATCTCTTATATTTATAAATTCTAGTTCTAATAGTCCTTTTGAAATAGCCTTACCTATTACTCCATAAGTTTTTAAAAACTCAAAACTTTCTGGAAATAGGGTCAGAATGGTTATTTTATTCATAGTCACTAAAGTTTTCTACTTCTATAAAGCCATTTTCTATATCAATATTTTTTACAGTAGCATTTAAGGCTGGAAAGTAAATTTCATCTTTATCTGTCTTTATAACGTAAACATCGTTTGGATATACACCTGTAATTACATCTGTGATTTCGCCTACTGTTTGCCCACAGCTTTTCACATCTAGTCCAATAAGGTTGAAAACATAATACTCATTATCACCTAGCTCACCTAAATCAGAATCTTCTATGGTTATATCTTTGCCCACAAATTTTAAAACATCATTTATATCATCATATTCCAAAAATTTGATAACCTTTAGTCCCTTTTGATCAAAGGATGATTCTACAGTGACTTTTTTATCTTCTATGAGTAATTTTGCCCCGTTTTCAAATCTTTTTTCATAATCACTTAGGCTTTTTATTTTAAGATTTCCTCTTACTCCATGAGTTGTTACTATCTCTGCTACTGTAATTCTCATATTTTTATATTTACCTTAACATTTTCTTTTATAGCTGCTGATCTTGCAATAGTACGGATTGAGTTTATAATATTTCCTCTTACTCCTATTACTCTGCCTTTATCAGATTCAGCTACATGGATAATAATGTTAACTTCGCCGTCATTACGACTTTCTTCGATCTCTACTTGATCTTTTTCTTCTACAAGTTCTTTAACTATTGTTTCAACTAATTCTTTCATAGTCTTAAGCTAGAACATCATTATCATTGAAAAGTTTTTCAACGATAGATGTTGGTTTTGCACCAGTTCCAACCCAGTATTTTGCTCTTTCGTTATCGATTTTAAATTCTTTTGGTTGGCTTACTGGATTGTAATATCCGATTTCTTCGATAAATTTACCATCTCTTGGGCTTCTGCTATCTGCTACTACAACTCTGTAGAATGGTTTTTTCTTTTGTCCCATTCTTTTTAATCTAATTTTTACTGCCATTTTTACTTCCTTTCATTTTAGCATTTGAAACAAATTTAATATTTATTAATAGTATCTATCTACTAAAAAGGGAATTTTGGCATCTTTGGCATTCTCATGCCTCTGCCTTTTTTACCTTTACCTTGCATATTAGAAACTTGTTTCATCATTTTTTTCAGTTCTTTAAACTGCTTTAAGAGTTTATTTAACTCTTTTACATCAACTCCCGATCCTTTTGATATACGATCTTTACGGCTTTTGCCAATCATTTCTGGTTTTGCTCGCTCTTCTGGTGTCATTGAGCTAATTAAAGCTTCGATTCTTTCAAAACCTAAATCATCCACATTTATTTGTTTTAGTATTTTGTTATTTACACCAGGTATCATTGCAAGTAAGTCTTCTAATGGACCCATATTTCTGATTTGGTTAATTTGTTCCATAAAATCATCTAGGGTATAGGTTTGATTTCTCATCTTTTCTTCAAGCTCTTTGGCATTTTGAAGATCAATTTGGGCTTCTGCTTTTTCTATTAAAGATAAAACATCTCCCATACCCAGAATCCTATTTGCCATCCTATCTGGATAGAATGGTTCTAGGTCTTCTAGTTTTTCTCCTACACCGACAAATTTTATTGGTTTTCCAACTACTTGTCTAATGGATAAAGCTGCTCCACCTCTAGCATCACCGTCAAGCTTGGTGAGTATTACACCTGTGATGTCCAGATATTCATCAAATGTTTTTGCAACATTTACTGCTTCTTGACCTGTCATCGCATCTACTACTAGAAGGATTTCGTCAGGTTTGGTTGCTTCTTTGATTTCTTTTAGCTCTTCCATCAAATCAGTATCTATTTGAAGACGACCTGCGGTATCAAGGATGACCGTATCATAGTTATTTGCACGAGCATAATCTCTAGCCTCTTTTGCAGTAACTACTGGGTCTTGCTTACCTTGTTCAAAAACAGGAACTCCTGCCTTGTTACCAACTACTTTTAATTGATCTATAGCTGCTGGTCTATAAATATCTAGGGCAGCTAGCATTGGGTTTCTGTTTTCATTTTTTAATTTATATACTAATTTACCTGAGTGAGTGGTTTTACCAGAACCTTGAAGACCTACCATCATAACCATATGTGGCGTGCTGCCTTTAAGATCTAGTTTGGAGTTTTCTTTTCCCATCAAATTGGTTAGTTCTTCATTTACGATTTTAACTACCATTTGACCTGGGCTTAGTGACTGCATGACATCTTCACCTAATGCACGCTCTTTAACTGTTTTTACAAACTCTTTTACAACTTTGTAGTTAACATCAGCTTCAAGAAGTGAAAGTCTTATCTCTCTCATTGCACTATCGATGTCTTTTTCTGTTAATTTTCCTTTTCCGGTTAGCTTACCAAGGGTTTCTTGGAGTCTATCGGATAGGCCTTCAAACACCATATTATCACTCCCTAAATTTTTTCAATTTCTTCTGTTATTTTTTCAATTGCTTTTTCATAATTTGAACTTTCCATCAGCTCTCTTATACTCATAAGAGCATCTTTGAGCCCCTCTTTTTTTTCTAGCAAAGAAAGCTCATCTTCAAACTCAAATAATTTGTCAACTGAACGAGTCATCATATCAGATATTGCCTGTTTGGATTTGTTATTATTATCCGCAATTTCTTGTAAGGATAAATCCTCGTTATAATAGCAATTTATAACATCACGTTGTTTTTCATTTAGTAGTGGTCCATAAATGTCGAATAGTTCGGCCACTTTAACAATTTTTTCCATAATGCTCCACTAATATTATTGTAATTTTCAACAAATTACCTAGTCAAGTTTTTTACTTGACCTATGCATTATACAACGAATTAATAGTGGTGTCAAGAAAATTTCTTGACCGTGAAACGATTAATTTTTGACCAACAAAAAAGCCTACTATTTTATATAGTAAGCTTTCTTTTATTATGGCATATTTGAAAATGGATTTAATCTTCCTCTAGTGTTTTGATCTGTTTCTACTTTATTTTCTGGACTAGCTTCTTTGTATTGATCAACATTTGAAGAATCTATAGAAAAAGTAAAGTCAAGGGTTTGTTCTTTGCCATCTCTTATTATAGTAATTTTTGCACTTTCACCCACCTGATAGTCAAGCAGAACTTTTCTAAGAGATGCCATGTCAGTTACTTTTTTGCCATCAATAGCAGTTATAACATCTCCTTTTTCAAAAACTCCATTTTCATCAAAGTCACTAAATACATAAACGCCTTCTACATCTTCTAGTACTCCCATATTAGCTTGTGGGAATTGTCTAAAGTAGTCTAGAGATTGACCAGTTATACCAAGGTAAACTGAATTATATTCTCCATTTTCAATAATTTTATTTATTACGTTTTTTACAGTATTTATTGGAATAGCAAAACCAATTCCATCACTATTACCTGCCTTAGCAGAGTTTATACCTATTTGTTCTCCCTTTGAATTTAGTAAGGCTCCACCTGAGTTACCAGAATTTATAGCAGCATCAGTTTGCATTAACCCATCCATTTGAGCACCATTTTGAAAATTAACTGTACGGTTAAGACCTGATATAATTCCACTAGTTACTGTCGATTGAAGTTCAAAACCAAGTGGATTTCCAATAGCAACAACCCTATCGCCAACACCCACATCATCACTATCAGCTAGTTTCACAGCTGGAAGATTATCCTTTTCTACTTTTAAGATAGCTAGGTCAAGGGTAGAATCATTCCACACAAGTTTTGCAGGAGTGGTTGATCCATCATTAAATAAAACACTGATATCACTAGCCTCTCCATTACTTACAACATGAGAATTAGTTAGAATATATCCATCGCTAGATACAATAGATCCAGAGCCAATACCTTCTACATAACCTGATTGAGGACCAAAATATGTTTGCTGAGTCACCTGAGCTTTAGTAGTAATCCCTACAACACTATCTATAGATTTTTTAACAACTGTAGATTCCATAGATTCGTCAACATCTTTAGAATCTAAATTGCCTATGCTCTTATCAATTTCCTTTTTAGAAACCTCAGATTCACTTTTTTGCTCAGTTTTAGGAGCTTCAACTGGATCAGGAGTGGAATTTTCATTCTCCTTTGCCCCGAAACCACTAGTTAACAAAAACACCAAAAGCCCACCAATCAAAGCCCCAGCAAGAGCAGATAAAAAAGATGAACCTGATTTATTACTATTTTCTCGCCTATTAGACATAAATTTATTCCTTTCTATAAATATTAATATTTATTTGTATTAATATCATACTCCAATTAGTGTTAAGAGGATATAAAGGTTTTAAAGTTACGGGGGTTTCGTGCGTAATTAAAAATCACCTCCGTATGGGAGGTGACTTGGAAATCTGTGATTGACTATATAGGTAGCACTATTTCAATCCACACCTCCGTATGGGAGGTGACCCCAAACCCTCTACAATTAAAGTTAGCAAAGCACCTATTTCAATTCACACCTCCGTATAGGAAGTGACAAAAATGTAATCTATAATATATATAGTAGGAGTAATTTCAATCCACACCTCCGTATGGAAGGTGACATGACCCGATAAGTAATGCCTTAAAAAGAGGCAAAATTTCAATCCACACCTCCGCATGGGAGGTGACTAAGTAGAAATGTTGGCAGTCCAAAATTATTTAAAATTTCAATCCACACCTTCGCATGGGAGGTGACATCTAATGAGTTAGAGACAAAAACTATGCTTGGAATTTCAATCCACACCTCCGTATAGGAGGTGACATGAGACTATCCATTTATACTGGAGCTAGGCGCGGTATTTCAATCCACACCTCCGTATGGGAGGTGACTCTATGATAAAGACTCCATTTTTTATTTTAATGATATTTCAATCCACACCTCCGCATGGGAGGTGACAGACAGACACAAAACAAGCTAAAAAACTCATTTATAATTTCAATCCACACCTCCGTATGGGAGGTGACGCAGCTGGTTATCTTTTTTGCTCACTGATACTAAAAATTTCAATCCACACCTCCGTATGGGAGGTGACAGTTGCCTATAACAAACTCCATGGACTGGACAAGATTTCAATCCACACCTCCGTATGGGAGGTGACTTATCATTAAAAACGCTATCATCTTTAAAATCTGGATTTCAATCCACACCTCCGTATGGGAGGTGACAAGGGTCAGTCCGAATCCCAAAGTCCGCATACAGATTTCAATCCACACCTCCGTATGGGAGGTGACTTCTGGCAGGTTTATTGTTATTAAATTTATCGTTATTTCAATCCACACCTCCGTATGGGAGGTGACAGAGACTTATATAAAAGGCCTAGATATTAGGTGATTTCAATCCACACCTCCGTATGGGAGGTGACAAAAATGCCGCTAAAACACCTAATTTTTTATCTTTATTTCAATCCACACCTCCGTATGGGAGGTGACATAAATGGTGTAACAGTTTTATCAGATGACACAAAATTTCAATCCACACCTCCGTATGGGAGGTGACCGCATTTTTTAGGGGTTTTTGTATGAATTTTATTAGAAAAAATACGAAAACTCATAAAATTCATCATATTATGGTCATATCTAGCGCGAGTGCCTCGGTGTTTTATGGGTGCTTGGGGTCGTCTATATTATAAGAAGATCTTTGTCGGGATCATAGCTATCATCTTTTCCTATAGTTTCTACTCTATTTTGCCAATTTTTACCTAAATTGTAAAACCTTACACTATCATGGTCTTGGTCTATTATTTCTAGTAACTTGTTCTTTAGATTTACTAATTGCGCTGGAGTGAGTGAACATTCAAAAACTGAGTTTTGTACTCTTTGACCATAGTTTACGCATTGTTTAGCTACTTTCCTTAATCTCTTTGTACCCGATTGTGACTTTGTATTTACATCATAGGTAATTAGTACCATCATAATTATTATCCTTTCATCAAAAATGGTGGATAAGCTTCTAGATCCCCTCTTATATATCTATTTAATAGCATTGCTTGAACATGAGGGATGAGTCCTATCTTTATTTTTTCATTTATAAAGGGATGGTTAATCTCATCTTGCTTTCTTTTTTGCCAATTTTCTAGTACCTTTGCCCTGCCCTTATCATTTAACAGTACTGCTCCTGTTTCTTTTTTCTCAAAATCTTTGGAAGTAATAATGTTTTTGTTTATCATTGTAAGGGCAAGTCTATCACACATATAGGCTCTTAGTTCTTCTATCATATCTAGGGCCATGGAGCTTCTGCCTGGTCTATCGACATGAAAAAATCCTACATAACTGTCAATACCTACACCTTCTAAAGCAGATTGCATCTCATATGTTAAAAGCGAATACATAAATGATAAGAGGGCATTTGTATTATCTTCTGGAGGTCTTCTATTCCTATCTATAAAATAAAATTCATCTCTTTGGGATACTATCATCTCGTCAAAGCAAGCAAAGTACCTACTAGCTACATTGCCCTCAATGGCTCTTAGGCTATCTTTATTATCTGCCTGCCATATACTTTTTAAAGAAATATCTATAAATTCTATCGTCTTTAATAGTTTTTCAGAGTCTATTTTTTGACCATGATCTCTTATTGCTCTTTTTAGTACTTTTCTAGAATTAAAGATTTTTGCATAGATAATATTTTGTACAAATTCTAAACTTTCTTCACTATCGGCTATCT
The DNA here is from genome assembly GCF_046365465.1 of Anaerococcus groningensis. Classification (NCBI taxonomy): domain Bacteria; kingdom Bacillati; phylum Bacillota; class Tissierellia; order Tissierellales; family Peptoniphilaceae; genus Anaerococcus; species Anaerococcus groningensis. The sequence continues at coordinate 99,680 of NZ_JBGMEG010000009.1, forward strand.
GGTATTGACGTCTTCTTAAAAGCACATTACCATTTGTCTTACCTATTATCCTACCACAAAATCTACCTTCTGGAGTAAAGAAGGATATGAGCAAATTATTTTCCATAGCAAATTTCATCAAAGCTGGACTCACTCCTGTGTAGTTAAAACACATAATCCCATCTAGTATATGGATAGGGAACCTCTTTAAAACTTTAGAATCTTGTATTATCACTACATTTTCCCCATCTTTTGATAGGTAAGCATCTTCTATAGTAAGGTATAAAATATTTTGTAACTTTTTCATCTAATCACCTAATAAGTAGTTTTTAACTGACTTTTTCTTTTTTGTAAGTCTGGGCATGCATAAATCGTATAGGGAGCACATAGTGCAATTTTTAAAATACTCGGCATCTGGAGTTAGTTTATTTTCATACATAATATGCATTTGTTCTGCAATATCTCTAACTTCATCTTTTAGCTTATCTGTTATAGCTATACTTTCTCTTTTCTTAGTAGAAAAATAAAATAAATCTGCATTTTCTATATTAATATTATATTTTTCTTCTAAACACATTACTTGGGCAACTAATTGTACTACATCCCTATTATCTCTTTTGGCTTTCCCTCTCTTATATTCGACTACATTTGGCATCCACAAACCTTGTTTATTGGCAATTTCTATACCCTTATCACCTTTTATAAATTCTACAGTATCTAAGATACCTGATAGGCCTAAGATTTTTGAACTAACTGGTATAGCTCTAGAGATAATAATATCTTTTCTTTTTTCTTTTAGGTAGGGATTATCTGTTATTTCATGGAGCTCATTGCCTTCTGCTGTAAATGAGTTGTCAGACCATACTTGTTCTATATGGATTAAGGCCCATTGTCTTTTACAAAAGTAAAAGTGTTGGATGCCACTTAGCATTAGGTAGTCATCTGGGGCCGGCATTTAGATTCCCTCAATAATTTCGAGTGTTAGTCCCTTATCTTTGTATTCCCTTAACTTTTCTTCATCTAATCTAAAATTATAATCTTCATAGGAAGGATTGGTATTATTTATGTCTAATTCATCATATTTTACTAATTGCTTTATCTTTGCACTTGATACATTGCCTAGTTTGTTGCTGTGGATAAACCAGTAAATCTCTTTTACTTCCATACTTCCATCTGGTCTAGCACTTGATACATCGTTGATAAATAATGTTTTTAGAGCTTCTTTTAATATTTCGAGGTCTTTTTCATCAAAACCTGTTCTTTCTGAGTAAAATGAATTTACACTTCCTTGTACTAGGTAAACTCCATAGTCAACAAAGTTTTTGTTACCCATGGTATCTGATGCTCTCTTTTCTCCTGCATCTTTGCCATTGGTGCTTCTAACTATTTGCATTGTTTCTGTGATGACTGGGTCTAGGGATTTAGAAATAGATATTGATACAGGTCCTCTGATGCCAATTGATTTATTGTTAAATGTTACTACTTGACCAAAGGATCTTACATCTATCCATTTTTCGTTCATGGATTTTTCTATTACCTCATTATCCTTTTCTTTATCAAAGTAGGCCTTGTATCTTTTTTCTAAGGATCTAAAGTCATCGTCTATTCTATCATTTGCCTTTACAAAGATATCATAACCTTCTCCCAAGTCATTTTCCTTAAATTGGTCTTGCATTCTATTTCTAATTTTTCTTTTGATACATACATCAGAGATTATTCCATAGCCTAGTGAGTCTATCCTAGGCATATTTCCTGCTAAAGGATCCCCATTCGGATTGGCATTTTTTACTTCAATTGTCATTAAAAAATCAACTTTATTCTTTATCATCTTCTCTCTCCTCATTTACTTGATTTCTTAGTCCATATATAGAGCTATTTTGAGCGGTATATCCAAACAAAAATTTATAGTCTAAGGGTGCATTAAAACTTTTATCATCTAGCTTATAGTTTTCACTAATTTTTGTAAGCAACTGGGATTTTATTTTATCTAGTCCCTTATACATTCTATAATCTGTTGTCTTTAGCTTATTTAGATAAGTATTGGTCTTTTTTTCTAATATAGTAATTGTTGTCGCTGGTCTATCTAGATAGTTACTCCAAAATTTTTCAGCATTTGTTAGTCTTTGTGGTTGGTATTCTCCATTTTCTATTATATTTTTATTCTGATATGTGCTTAGTTCAATATTGTGATAGACACTAAGTAACCTTCCCAGAAGATAAGACCTATCATTATTATCTTTATCAATCATTCTTGTAAAATTCTCCTCATTTGAGTTTTTAAGTACTGCTCTTGCTACAAATAACAAATTGTTCCAGACCCTAGGATCTTTATAACTATTTCTTTTTCTAATATTTTGTTTAAATTTATTTTCTATATTTTTAGGTAAAAAACTTCCATTAAGTAGACTAGTTACCAAAGAAACGTACTGGTTATTCATAAAGTTTTTATTATCATAGTCTAGACCCCTGCCAAGTTTTAGGTCTCTCTCTATGCCATACGCATTTATAAAGATACTATAAAATGAAGGGGTAAGAGGGATAAAATCTTCAATATTTTCGTTATATTTACTCCAATTATATCTATCCTCCCATTTCTTAAGGTTATCTTGTAACTCTGATACTTTTAGTTGGTTAAAGTATTTTATGACTACCCTGCCAGGGTTAAATGAGTCAATTATCATACAATAAAAGTCCGAATCATCACTATAATTTGCTTTTCCTAGCTTAAATGACTGACTTATATTTTCAGTATTTATATTAGCAGGACTTGCTTTACTGCTAATACTTGCAAGTTGGTTAAGAAAGTCTAAGTCTTTTCCACTGGATTTTTTAAAGGTTATATCTATATTTTGAGAGTTTTTAACATCTTCAGAAAACCAAGTTATTAAATATTGTTTTTCAGCTATTCTTATATGTGACTTATTATTTTCTATAAGATAGGCGAGCATTAGGTGGATTTTTTCAGATGTTTCTCTGCCCACCTTTAAACTGCTAGTATCTTTATTAAGCCTGCCTACATAAGCTTCTTTGTTATTGCTCACACTTATAAGTTTTGCATTACCTAAAAGCCCCCTATGTTTTTGAGTTATATATTCTTTAGCTCCTGATATATGGCATACTCCATTTGGAGTATCGACATAGTTAGTAAAGTCTATAAATGACTTGTGCAAGTTTTTATAAGAGCTTACGCTCATATCTTTTTCACCTATAAATGAGCTTATCTCAAACTCTAAAAAGACATCTGATATATCTACTTTTTTATCTTCATATTCTATATCATAGCCATTTAAATTTTTAAAATCACTTACTAAATTACTAGCTATATTTTTTAAAGCATATTTTTTATCTAGAAAATCAAAAATAGTCTTGATGAACTTTTTAATATCTTTATCATCTTCAAAATCTATCCAGGCTAGTAGATTTTCCTTATAGCCTTCAAGTAAGTTTCCATCTTCATTAAATATATACTTAACTTTATCTACTAGAGCGTGGGATGGGGCCTTCCTACCTGACCTTGATGCTGAATCTTTTGTTACTGGAAAAATTATTACATCACTTATCTTATTTTCTTCATCAGCCTTACTTTTATATTGGTCTAAGTAGGAAGCTTGGTATAAGCTTGAATCTTTTTTAATCTCAACTTTTATAATGTTTGTCCCATTAGATCTTAATTTGCTATGGTAGATAGGGAGCAATGCTGGATAATCGTTATTATCTACTAGTCCAATATTTTCAGCATAATTATATGAGTTAAGCAGTGCTTCTAGTGCATTCATATACTACCATCCTCAAAATTCTCGTAATCAGCATACTCATCTTTAACAGATTTTATTTCATTTGGGTATTTAAAACTATAGGTGTCCAATGTATTTTTTATCTCACAGTCTTTGCTATCTTTAAAGGTAATAACTCCGTTCTCCATACTAGTTTCTGTAAAACATGATATCAATTCTCCACCTGGCTCAGTAGGGTAGATAAATTCAGAAAACATGATACCAAAGGATAGACTTTGACCGTCATAGAAACTTTTGGCATTTTCATATTCTTCTTTATCTATTTGCTCCGCTAAAGCAAAACATTCTCTAGTACCTAGAAAAACATCTCTTCTACCACCCTTTTTTAAAGATCTCTCCATGATAGCTTCATGTTTCTTGATATTTCTATCATGGGCTAAGTCTTCTCTATCTAGGTTCCACTCAAAGTAGAACTTGACTAGATAAGATACATCTTTCAAATAAGTGTAAGAGTTCAAATCATTAGACCCACCCATCATTAGAGTTCTAGCACCCATAGCTTCTGTTTTTATTTCATTTAGAACTTTCACTTCTTCGATTACATTCTTGAAAGTTGGTTTAAAATAAATTTGATCAGCTATCCCACGTAGGGCTTCTTTTGTGGGAACTTGATAGCTTGCTTTATCACCGGAGCTCTTGGAAGATGGGGAGCTAAATAATGCATAATCCCCATAAATCTTCGCAAAAAAAGTTTTTGATTGATTCATCTTACCTCCTTTTCTATTCTATGTTTTATTTATGCTTCTAACATCTCCGTATTTATAATATACTTTTAAAATAAAAAAGTCAAATGCTTTTATATAAATAAAAAGTATAATCTATGTTGTATCTAGTAACACTTACTAGCGGATTGAAAATATGTCTTATTTATACTCAAATAGAAAAGTTCATTTCTTTTCTATTTGGTATATCAAAGCATAAAACTTTCCAACTTAGATTCTTCAGTCAATCCAACTTTCTCATCATAATTTGATTCATTTAATATTTTTATTCCAAATATATCTAATCCATCTACATTTACTAATTTATCTTCAAAATCTTTAGTATTATATATATTTATAGTGTAAGGTTGTAGTTTATTTAGTAAATCTTTGATTTCATTAATCTTTTCTTTATTGCCATCATAACCTCTAAATTCTTCTATGGCAGCTATGAGTTCTTCTATCAAATCAAAACTTTCACCATAGTAAACTATTACTGATTATCCATCATCTTCTATTAGACTAAACTGATCAGAGGCTTCTTTAAGAGCTTGGATATTTACCCCATTAATATATCCAGTTTCTCTAATTTCTTTGTTTACAGAAAGTAAATCTATTAGAGTTTTGTTGGCTGATACTCTCTTGTCTAAATCATCTAAATTAGAAAAAAGTTTAGCATAATATCTTTTATTTAAAACGTCTATATCAAATTTTCCATCGTAATTATCTAATACTTTTTTTGTTATATTTTTCTTATTCTTAATAGACTTTAAACTTCTTAGATTTTCATCATCTTTATTTAGATTTACTAGGTAGGTCTCCCCCTTATCGTATTTTCCTTCTCTATTGCACCTACCCATGGCTTGGATAATAGAGTCAAATCCTGCATATGACCTATATAATCTTCTAAAATCTAAATTTACTCCTGCTTCTATTAAAGAAGTGCTTATAACTATTACAGCTATATCTTTGTTTAATTTTCCTTTTATCTCATTTATGATATCAAGCCTGTGTTTTGGGCACATATTTGTAGTTAAATAATATAAATTTTCTGTATTTTCTATATTTAATTCAAACATCTTATACAAGGTCATAACAGATTTTTTCGTATTTAAAATTATAAGGGTAGATTTTTGATGATCACTTAAAACAGAATTATATATGTCAGTTAGTTTAGACTCTTTTCCATCATTTAGTAAACTTACTTCTACTCGGTCAAAGATCTGTTTTTGCTTATCATCTAGATTTATCAAATCATAGTCTTCATTATTTGAACCACCATATATAATTTTATGTCTGATAGAATCATGGTTGAGACTAGGTTGGGTAGCTGAACATAAGATAATTATAGAATTCATCACTTTGCTTATAAAATTAAGCATTAGATTAAAGATATGGGTCATATTCTCTGGCAAAGATTGAACTTCATCCAAAATGATTACACTATTGCTTAAGTTATAAAATCTTCTAAGGCTTGATGATTTTGACTTAAACAAGGTATTGGCAAATTGTACCATGGTAGATAATATTACTACTTGATCCCAAGATTCTTTTATATACTCTCTCATAGCAGCCTTATTGTTATCGTCAGTGTCTTCATTATCAAAAGAATCATTATTAACAACATTTGTATGGTGCTCTAATATATAACTATCATTCGCTAGGGTTTTTCTATACTCAAAGGCATTTTGCTCAAGAATTGATAAGAAAGGCGCTATATAAATCATCTTATTTTTATTATTATTTTTCATTTGGTGAAGAGAATATAACAATGATAGTTTAGTTTTGCCAGCTCCTGTAGGTAAATCTAGTTTGTAAATCCCATTGCTATCCGTGTCATACCTAGTGCGGATATCATCTACTATGCTTGCCCTTACCTTATTTATATCACTAGTTGGTGTAGGATAAGACTCGTATTCAGCTTCTAATTGCTGGTAAAAATATTCTATGACATCTTGACTTTCATTATTAGTTTTTCTATCAATAATTTTTTCATAGGCATTTATAGTGTCATAAATATCCTCATTTTTTAGTATAGAAAGGATAAGTCTGATTATGCAGTGGTTATAATAATAAAAGTCTACGTTAGGATTATTTGATTTTTCTAATTCTACTTTATTTATAATATCTCTGTATTCTTCAAATCCTTTTTTAAAGATACCTTCAAGGGAAAGCTTATAATTTTCATAGCAATATTTACTAATATTATTTGCATAATTCTTTACAGAGCTATAATTGTATTTTCTATTTTGGATATCATATTCAAGCCTTTGATATATACTGTTGATAACTTTTTTATTATAAGTACCTATGTCAAAAACTCCATGGTGGGCCTCTATGACATACATTAAAATTTCCGTATAAGATTGGCATATAGGACTTTTAAAGTCTTCATTTTTATCTCCTATATCGCAATAAATTTGATATAAATATTTTGCACCAGCTGAAGAGTGATTTACACTATTATATTTATTATTTTTTATTTTATCTTGAAACAAGGGGTCAGCCTTACCAAGATCATGTAAAAAGCCAACTATTAAGGACATATACTCAATATTTAGTTGTTTACCTAAGCTAAAACTTGCGTCGCCTACATTTATCAAATGATTAAATAACGATTGTTCCCTACCATTTTCATCTTTGTGAGCTATAATCATAGTTCCTCCATTATTGATAAAATTATATCTAAGTACTATTTTAATATATTTTATAGGATTAATATATTAATTTATATATTTTTTAAAAATAAGCATAAAAAAAGCACCCTACCGGGTGCTAAAATGTTGGCGTGCCATTGAGGATTCGAACCCCAGGCCTTCTGGTCCGTAGCCAGACGCTCTATCCAGCTGAGCTAATGGCACAAATATTTGTTTTCATGCGCTCTAGAAGCTTACGATTCTTTCACTAAGTTCTTTTAATTCGATACGATCATCTCAAAGTTTTCAGATGCTATGCACCTAAAAACTCAAGTGACTTGGAGCGGGTGAAGGGAATCGAACCCTCGCAACCAGCTTGGAAGGCTGGGGCTCTACCACTGAGCTACACCCGCATATTAAAAAATCACCAAACCAAACATCGACTGTTCGGGATATCTGGTGATATTATGGAGCGGATGACGAGATTCGAACTCGCGACCCTCGCCTTGGCAAGGCGATGCTCTACCACTGAGCCACATCCGCATAACTAACATAATAATTTAATTAAATTTAAATGGCGACCTGGATGGGATTCGAACCCACGACCTCCGCCGTGACAGGGCGGCATTCTAACCAGCTGAACTACCAGGCCAATAACAAGCCTCTATAGCTAATGAATAACCCTTCGCAGAATAATTTTGTTAAACAAAAAATTAAACTTCCAAGGATAATAATCATTAAGCCAGGTAGACTTATTTGGAGCTGATGATAGGACTTGAACCTACAACCTATTGATTACAAATCAATTGCTCTGCCAATTGAGCTACATCAGCGTGCCTTATGTAAAGGGTTGGGCTAGGGTAAAATTTATACCCTAGAGTTTATTTAACTAGCCATATATCATCGTGTTAACACCCCGCGATCATTCCGTGCAGGCGGAAAGACAAGATAATCAAGCTAATTCTTATATGGTGGAAGTAACAGGGCTCGAACCTGTGACCCCCTGCTTGTAAGGCAGATGCTCTCCCAACTGAGCTATACTTCCATATGAGCAATACTCACAGAACTTTTATAGTCCTCGGACTTCATCCTGCGGTATTTCGTGCTGTTGCACGACTCCTCCATGATCCGGAGGGGCTTGCTGTTGGTGACCCTACCGGGATTCGAACCCGGGATACCACCGTGAAAGGGTGGTGTCTTAACCGCTTGACCATAGGGCCATATATAATAATATATATGATAGATATTTATTTTAACCAGCTTACGAACCTAACTTAGTTAACGATAGCGAGCTTTAGTAGGTTCCATGCAACTCATTTCCCAAAAGGCTTTAACCGATTGGTGAGAAATGATCTGCTGATTATAGGGCCTCTTTCAACATTATGGTGACCCCATCGGGATTCGAACCCGAGAACCCGCCGTGAGAGGGCGATGTCTTAACCGCTTGACCATGGGGCCAAAGATTAATAAGGATCACTCTATTGAAAATCTCAACAGAGTAAAAGATATTAAAAAATGGTAGCGAAGGACGGACTTGAACCGCCGACACTCCGGGTATGAACCGAATGCTCTAGCCAGCTGAGCTACTTCGCCATATAATAATTATTTTATAGTAAAATTAACCTATCATATTTTACTTAAAAATGGTTGCGGGAGCAGGATTTGAACCTACGACCTTCGGGTTATGAGCCCGACGAGCTACCAAACTGCTCCATCCCGCGATAGTTAAAACTTGCTCTTTTGCAATATTTAAGTGATTTAAATGCACACTAGTAAATTAATAAATTTTACCTATACTATATAAAGCATACACCTAATTGGCGCTCAGGGTGGGATTCGAACCCACGACCTGCCGGTTAACAGCCGGATGCTCTACCACTGAGCTACCTAAGCATATATCTATACTTAATCTAATTTAATATTTTTCCATTTAATACTCTACTAGCCAATGTGGCTAGTATGTATTAGATGTTTAGCGACTTCCTACTCTACCGGGAGGTCACCCTCCGAGTACCATCGGCGTTAGTAAGCTTAACTTCTGTGTTCGGTATGGGAACAGGTGTATCCTTACTGCCATCGTCACTATATTATGACCTAACCCGAAAACTTGTTTTCGCTGGTAGGTCAGATGTCGCGAAACAGAAATCTCTGATTTCGTCTTGTAGCCGACCCTATCAGCTTAAAGTTTGAGTTGGTGTTTATGAACTTTTAAATAGCAGACAATATTTCCAGTCAAGATTATAAGTATTAGTAT